>NZ_QUGV01000025.1:0-58585 GCF_003479205.1 Parabacteroides sp. AF17-28
GTCGTAATTGGGGAAAACGCTCAAAAAAGAGGAAAAAGTCCCTTTTTGACGGCAAAAAAGCGGATTAACATTTGTTCGCTTTTGGAGGCCGAGCGAGAGGCAAAAATGAGGTTTTTACAATAAGCCCCGGATAATTGATAGATGAATAAGAAAAAAGAAATGAACAAATATATCTGCCAGTTGTTCCTAAAAAGCATTTAAGCGCTATACATACTAAACTAAATTTTACAATCATGGCAAAAGAAAGTGTTAAGATCCTTAAGGACAAATTAGACGTAGACAGCCTGTTGATACAGATGAACGCAGCATTATCCGAAGAATGGTTAGCTTATTACCAATATTGGATCGGTGCTCTGGTCGCAGAAGGGGCCATGCGTGCAAACGTTCAAGCAGAATTTGAAGAACACGCAAAAGAAGAGTTGGGACATGCTAAATTGTTGGCAGACCGCATTATCGAACTGGAAGGTGTTCCTGTATTAGACCCGAAAAAATGGTCTGAACTGGCCAGATGCAAATACGACATCCCGACCGACTTCGATGTTGTCAGCCTGTTAAACCAGAATGTTTCATCCGAACGTTGCGCGATCGTACGTTATCAGGAGATTGCCGAATTTACAGATGGCAAAGACTTCACTACTTGCGATATAGCCAAACACATCCTGGCTATGGAAGAAGAACATGAACAGGATTTACAAGATTACCTGCGAGATATAGCAAGAATGAAACAGTCACTCTTAGGTAAATAAACATCAACGCCTTACCGTGTCCTGATAAGCTCATCCCGTCATCTCATTCTAATCACTGGAAATCAGTTTAGTCCGAAGTTGCAGGTCAAGCCGTTATGACACGCTAAGGCGTTAACGGTTACTTTTTATTTTCAACTGATCATTGATGTTCCTGGCGCAGCAGGTCGTTCACCGTCTTAACCGGGTTGAAGGTTTCGATGGGGACTTCAACGAAGACCGTATTCCAGTCGCTCATCGCGCCGTTCCACAGGCCGGGCAGTTCCAACGCTTTCAATTCGCGGCCGTCCTTACTCTTATAGGAGATAAAGCCCGTGTTCTTGTCCACATAATCCGGCAAGTTGAATTTCTCGCCTTTATAGTTCTTCAGCGCACAAACCAGGTCTACGGGGTTGAAATGCGTGCCTTGTTCGAACATAGCTTTCTTCTCGGGATCTTTCAGGTCAACCTGCGAGCTTTCGAGGATTTGCAGGGAAACAGTTCCGTCCTGATTTACCGCCAGGAACGGACCACCGCCGGGCTCACCCACATTCTTCACCATGCCGCATACACGCAACGGGCGGTTCAGTTTGCTCTTTATATAAAGAATCAACTCGACATCTTCCAGCAACTTCGTTTCCGGATTCCTTACGCACAAGTCTTCCTGCAGGAAGTGGATCATCTCTTCCACCTGGTCGTGCGAATACTTGCCGCTGTCGATCAGTTCCAGATATTTGAAGATACGTTCCTGCAAAGAAACCAGCACGCCGGCAATCACCTTCTTGAAGATGACAGTCGAACATTTGAAGCTGTCCGGCACCACATTGTCGATATTCTTCACAAACACCACATCGGCATCGACATCATTCAGGTTTTCAATCAAAGCCCCGTGGCCGCCCGGACGGAACAACAGGTTACCGTTCTTGTCGCGGAACGGATTGTTTTCCATATCGGCAGCAACCGTATCCGTACTCGGTTTTTGGACACTGAAAGAGATATCGTATTTTACGGAGAACTTCTCTTCGTAATCGCCCGTCTTGTCAGCCACCAACTGTTCGAACAACGCCTTGTGTTCCGGCGATACCGTGAAATGGATATTCACCTCGCCGGCATTGTTCTTGGCGTACATCGCCCCTTCCGCCAGATGTTCCTCCATCGCCGTGCGGGCAGTCTGCGGATAAGAGTGGAAAAGCAACAGACCTTTCGGGAGTTGTCCGTAGTTCAGCCCTTTCGGTTCCAATAAGGTGGCGACAATCGTTTTATACTCGCCGTTCGCCATCAAAGCGGGAATATCTTTTACTTCGTTATGAATACAAGCCTTATTCAACGCATCATAGAAAGCGAATTTCTTGATTTCGTCGAAGAACTTCTTTTCAAACGCATTCTGAGGCTCGTTGTAGTCGACAGACAGGAACTCATACAGGTTCTTGAACATACGGCTTGCCGCACCGGATGCAGGCACGAACTTCACAATCTTCTTATTCTTTGCCAGATAAGCATCCCAGGCATCCATATAAGTCGCCTGTTTTTCCTGCGGGATCACCATGATTCCTTTCTCCACCGAGGCCGAAGCCGTAATTTCCAGGAACGGGAATCCTTTTACGAAGCATGCCAACTGCTCTTCGATCTGCTGCTCGCTGATGCCTTTAGCTGCCAGTAACTCTAAGTCTTTTGCGTTTAACATAGTATATCGTTTTAATGAGTTAATAATCAGATACGCGACAAAGCCCTTCCGGACTTTGTATATCGCAAATGTATAAAAATACCATTAGAATTGCGCTGATATTCGCAGAAAAACTTACTTTTACGGTATGTTTTACGGACCGCTCCCGAAAAGGCGGTAAAAAGACAGACAACTATGGATATACAACCGTTCTTTACCGAAGAGGAGAAAAAGCAGCTTTTCTGCAAGTATAAGCAACTACTACGCCATCTATACTCTTTCCTGCAAAAAGAAGACCTGAGTAAGATGAAGGAACTGATGCAGCGTGTTGTGGCCCTGGATTGTTACGGACGAGACAAAAACGGCATTAACGGCCTGTTACGCAATATCGACACGGCACTGATCGCCACCGTAGAGATCGGGCTGAAACGCACATCGGTCATCGCCCTGCTGCTTTACCGCCCGGTGCTGAAAAAGATCATTACGCTGGACGAAGTAAAGGATACGTTCGACGACGACGTCGCCCTGATCATCAGGCGGCTGCTGAAGACATCCGACCTTTACGCCCGCAACACGGCGGTCGACTCGGAGAACTTCCACAAGCTGCTCTTCTCGTTTGCCGAAGACGTACGCGTGATCCTGATTATGATTGCCGACCGCCTCTGCCTCATGCGCCTCGGCAAACAGCTCAGGAATGATGAGGACCGCAAACGGTTAGCGACGGAAGTGTCTTACCTCTATGCGCCGCTTGCCCACCGACTGGGACTTTATACGATCAAAAGCGAACTGGAAGACTTGTCGCTGAAATATACCGACCGCAAGCAATACGACTTTATCAAACGGAAGCTGAACGAGACGAAGCGTTCGCGCGATGCCTACATCGCCGAGTTCATCGCCCCGATCCAAAAGAAGTTGCAGGAAGCCGGCCTCCGGTTCGACATCAAAGGGCGCACCAAGTCTATCCATTCCATCAACAACAAGTTGAAGAAGCAGGACATCCCGTTCGAAGGCATCTACGACCTGTTTGCCATCCGCATCATCCTCGACACGCCGCTTGAAAAGGAACGTTCGGAATGCTGGCAGGTTTATTCCATCGTCACCGATATGTACCAGCCGAACCCGAAACGCATGAAGGACTGGATCTCCATCCCAAAGACAAACGGTTACGAGAGCTTGCACATCACCGTCATGGGCCCGCAGAACAAATGGGTGGAAGTGCAGATCCGCACCCGCCGCATGGACGAGATCGCCGAACGCGGCCTGGCTGCCCACTGGAAATATAAAGGCGTGAAAGAGGAGAACGGCCTGGACGAATTTCTGAACACCGTCCGCGCCGCATTGGAGACGAAGGAGAATAATCCGCTCGACCTGATGCAGGACTTCAAGATGGACCTCTACAAAGACGAAATATATGTCTTCACCCCGACCGGCGAACTGATCAAGTTAGCCAAAGGGGCGACAGTGCTCGACTTCGCTTTCGCCATCCATACCAAGTTAGGCTGCAAATGTGTCTCGGCAAAGGTAAACGGGAAGAATGTCCCTATTAAATATGTATTGAACAACGGCGACTCGGTTTCCATCGTCACCGCGCCGACCCAGACGCCGAAACGCGACTGGCTGAACATCGTCGTCACCTCCAAAGCGCGTGTGAAGATCAAACAGGCGCTCCGCGAAGAGACGGCCAAAGCGGTAGACTTTGCCAAAGAGATGCTGCAACGCCGCTTCAAGAACCGGAAGATCGATATGGACGAACCGGTCCTGATGCGTTATATCAAGAAGAAAGGTTTCAAGACCGTCACCGACTTCTACGTCGAGATTGCCGAGGAACGCCTCGACCCGAACCAGGCGATCGACGAATACCTGGAACAACTCCGCCGCGAAACGGAGATAAACGACCATACCGAAGTCCGGAGCGCCGAAGAATACATCACGACAACCGAGGCGGAAGAGATCGCCTCCAACAAGGATGTCCTGGTAATCGACAAGAACCTGACGGGCATCGAATACAAGCTGGCGAAATGCTGCAACCCGATCTACGGGGACGAAGTCTTCGGTTTCGTCTCCACGCAAGGCATCAAGATACACCGCATGGATTGCCCGAACGCACAGGAGATGTTCAGCCGTTTCGGCTACCGCATCATTCAGGCGAAATGGAGCGGCAAGGGAGATAACGGCTACATCGTAACGCTCCGCGTGATCGGCCGCGACGACATCGCGATTGTCACCAACATCACGTCCGTCATCAGCAAAGAAGCCGGCGTTTCGCTCCGCTCCCTCAACATCGACTCGGTAGACGGCATCTTCCAGGGGAACTTCACCGTCACTGTGCGCGACACTACGACGTTGAACATGCTGACCAAGAAGATCAATGCTGTAAAGGGGGTAAAGACGGTGGAGAGATTGAACTCCTGACACTTTTCCCCACAACCATTTCAACTACCTGTTCCCGCGCTTGACGCGGGATCGCAAAGGGGCAATCCCTATCAATCAGCTATTTATACTGCCGGTTCTACTGCGATCCCGCGTCAAGCGCGGGAACAGGCGTTTCTATCCTCCTATCTGTTAACTTTTTCATCCTTGCATCTTAGCTCTTTCACTTCTATCCTTTAGCACTTTCTATGTTGTCCGCAAGTTGTCCGCTTGGCGCCGAACGATCGTTCGCTTGCCGCCGGACGATCGTTCACCGCCAAGCGGACGATCGTTCACTGGGCGGCGGACGATTAATTGTATGCCAGAAAAGAGGTAATGGAATGTGATGGATGAGTTAAAATATAAGGAAGAAACGGTTAGAGGGTCGGAATAATAAACTATCTTTGTTGTAATCGGATAGCTAATTTAGAATCATGCAAGATCGACAAGACGAAATACTAATTTACCAGTCCCAGGATGGGACCATCAAAGTTGATGTTCTGTTTGAAGGAGAAACCGTATGGCTGACACAAGCACAGCTTTGTACGTTGTTCGGGAAATCCAAAGCGACAATAAGCGAACACATTAAACATATCTTTGAAGAGGGAGAACTAAATCCAGATGCAGTTGTTCGGAATTTCCGAACAACTGCCGAAGATGGAAAAGAATATAGTACTAACTTCTACAACCTTGACGTCATCATCTCCGTCGGCTACCGCGTAAAGTCACAACAAGGCACACAGTTCCGTATCTGGGCTACACAAAGGCTTCGCGAATACATTATCAAAGGCTTTGCCCTCAACGACGAGCGTTTCAAAACGGGCTCTTCCATGAATTATTTCCGGGAGTTGCTGGAACGTATCCGGGAGATCCGGCTTTCGGAACGGATGTTTTATCAGCAGATCAAAGACATTTATGCAACAAGCATTGACTACGACCCATCCGACGAAATAACGCTTTCTTTTTATAAAGAAGTACAAAACAAGCTGCTTTGGGCGGTCAGCGGAAAGACTGCGGCAGAACTGATTTACTATCGGGCAAACGCTTCGCTGCCGATGATGGGATTGACTTCCACAAGCCATCCGGACAAAGTGCTTAAATCTGACATCGCCATCGGCAAGAACTATCTGAACGAGGAAGAAATCAACATGCTAAAACTAATCGTCGAACAATTCCTTGCCTTTGCGGAGGCACAAGCGATAGCCCATAAGCCGATGTATATGAAAGACTGGGTGGAAAAGCTGAAGTTAGTCTTGACGATGAATGAGAAAAGCATTTTAGAAGATGCCGGACGCATTTCCCATCAACTGGCTGTACAAAAGGCGGAACACGAATATACCCAATATAAAGAGGTACAGCGCGCATTGGAGCATTTGAACAGCATTAAGGAATTGAATGAAGACCTTAAACGGCTAAAGGGAAAACCGGGGAAGAAATGAGGCTTTGCCCTCACTTCCCAACCGGTTTAAGTCCCATCTTCTCCGCCCTCTGAAGCATAAAAGCATGGGCGGCTTCGTGTTCGTTAGGGATCACGCCGTCGAGGATCGCGTTCTTGATCGCTTCTTTCAGCACACCGACCGGCTGCGAAGGCGGCAGGCCGAAAGTTTCCATGATCTCCTCTCCCGTTACAGGCGGCTGGAAATTGCGGACGCGGTCTTTCTCTTCGATCTCGGCGAGCTTGCTGCGGACTTTCTGGAAGTTGGCAAGGAAGCGGCGCACCTTTTCGGGGTTCTTGCTGGTGATATCGGCTTCGCAGAGCTTCATCAAGTCGTCTATGTCGTCTCCCGCATCAAACAGAAGGCGGCGGATAGCGGAATCCGTCACTTCGTCGTCCGACAAGGCAATCGGACGCATGTGCAGGCTGACCATCTTCTGAACATATTTCATCTTCTCGTTCATCGGCAGCTTCATCTTGCGGAAGATACCGGGAATCATCTTTTCCCCGATGAAATTATGGTTGTGGAACGTCCAGCCTAAACGCGGATCGAAACGTTTCGTCGCCGGTTTGGCTATGTCATGGAAAAGCGCACTCCAGCGGAGCCACAGGTTATCGGTCGTCTTGCTCAGGCGGTCGAGCACCATCAGCGTGTGGGCGAAGTTGTCTTTATGCCCGATGCCTTCTTTCGTCTCCACGCCTTTCAGGGCGCAAAGTTCCGGGAAAATCAAAGGCAACAGGCCGCAACGGTCCAGCAGGTCAAAGCCGACAGAGGGCTTGGGCGAGAGGACGATCTTATTCAATTCATCCACAATGCGCTCCTTGGAGATGATAGAGATACGCTCCTTGTTACGCTCGATCGCATCAAACGTGTCGGGATCGATAAAGAAGCCTAACTGGGTGGCGAACCGGACGGCACGCATCATGCGCAGCGGGTCGTCGCTGAATGTGATATCCGGGTCGAGCGGCGTGCGGATCAGCAGGTTATCCATATCGGTCAGCCCGTCGAACGGATCGACAAGCTCGCCGTAGCGGTCTTTGTTCAGGCAAAGGGCCAGGGCGTTGATCGTAAAGTCGCGGCGGTTCTGGTCGTCCTCGAGCGTACCGTCTTCGACAACCGGTTTGCGGCTGTCGTGCGTATAAGACTCCTTGCGTGCACCGACAAACTCCAGTTCCAGATCGCCGGCTTTCACCTGTGCCGTGCCGAAATTCTTGAATACGGAAAGGTGGGCGCCGCGTCCCAACTTCCTGGCCACTGCTTTTGCCAGTTCGATACCGCTGCCTACGGCTACAACATCGATGTCTTTGGACGGACGGCGCAGAAAAATATCCCGCACATAACCGCCTATCACATAAGCCTCAACCCCTAACTCGTCCGCCGCTTCCGAAACCAACCGGAAGGGCTTCGCTGAAATATGTTTTAATATGTCTTCTTGCTCTATATACATAAATACTATTATTTATCCTTTTCCGATAAATTGCCTGCAAAGATAATCAAATTCTTGCGGGGAGAGTAGTATATTTGCGCCCCGTTAGATACAAATAACTTATACATACATGAACACAACAGTAGCCATTATATTCGGAGGGAAATCAGCCGAACATAAAGTTTCATTAAAGTCCGCAACAAATATATTCAATGCCATAGACAGGACTAAGTTCACCCCATTATTGATCGGGATCGACAAAGCCGGCAATTGGTTCTATAACACCAGTTACGAAACCGGGAACATAGACCTGGCCAATCATGATTATTTCACAGACGCAACGCCGGTTTACCTGTCTCATTCCGCCAATGATTCCACTCATGTTGTCAGCCTCGAAGCCAACACTGTCCTAACCGGTTTTCATCTTGCATTTCCAATCATACACGGAACAAATGGAGAAGACGGAACCTTGCAAGGATTACTCAAATCCATGAATATTCCTTTTGTCGGTCCCGATGTATTAGGTTCTGCCATAGCAATGGACAAGGATGTAACCAAACGCCTGCTGAAAGCGTCCGGTATCCCTGTCGCCAACTCCTATACATTATATAAACATATACCTCTTGAACATTCATTTACTGAAATCACATCCACTTTAGGACTTCCCCTTTTCATCAAGCCGGCGAACGCAGGTTCTTCGGTAGGAGTAAGCAAAGTAACGGACGAAAATGAGTTCAAGGCTGCTTTATCGACAGCTTTTCGATATGATAATAAAATCCTGGTAGAAGAGGCCATTATAGGAAAGGAAATCGAATGTGCCGTTTCAGGCAACGAACAACTGCGCGCATCTGTTGTCGGAGAGATTGTAGCGACTAAAGATTTCTATTCTTATGACGCCAAATATATAAGTTCGTCCGGAGCCAGACTGCAAATACCTGCCGAAATAGACGAAGCTCTTTCCAATGAGATCAGAAAATGCGCAATAAAAGCCTGCGAAACAATTTGTTGCGAAGGGATGTCACGAGTCGACTTCTTCCTTACAAAAGATAATAAGTTTGTATTGAACGAGATTAACACTTTGCCCGGATTCACTGAAATCAGCATGTATCCGAAGCTCTGGGAACAAACCGGCATTTCATATACAAATCTGATAACAGAACTGATCTCATTAGCTCAGCAAAGACACAGCCGTGATTGCAGGCTTTCAATAGAAATGTAAGATCGAATCTACTCTTTTTCAGTTTTTATGTCTACTTTTGAAACGGATTAAGAGAATAAGAAATAGACAATTAAGATTTATCATAATGAAGAAGTCAGCAATCTGTATAGCACTTGCAGCCGTAACACTGACCGGTTGCAACAATGACGAAAAGAAAGCGCAGGCGCGGCTGGACAGTGCCCGGAATATGTATGAACGGAACGAACTCTTTGCCGCCAAGAGCGAGATAGACAGTATCCGCATCCTGTATCCGAAAGAATTCAAGGTTATCCGAGAAGGTCTGACCTTGATGCGCCAGGTGGAACAAAAAGAGGCGGAGCGCAACCTGGCCTTTTGCGACAGTCTGATTCCGATCCGGCAACAGGAGTTGGAAGGCCTGAAGAAAGGCTTCAACCTGGAGAAAGATTCCGCTTACAACGAGATCGGCAACTACGTCTCCAAACAGCAGACTATCGAACGTAACATCCAACGCTGTTACATCCGTTCGGGTGTAAACGAGAAAGGCGAAATGTATCTGGCAAGCGTCTATTTCGGAGCCAACCCGCTCAACCATACTGGCATCAAGCTGAGTACGAAGGACGGACTTTTCGCCGAAACTCCCGCTATCCCTTATGACGGTGGTTTGAACTACCGATTCAAGGATTTGGGAAATACAACGGAAGTTGTCACCTATCAGGGAGAGAAATGTGAAGATGCTGTCAAGTTCATCTTTGCCAACCAGAAAGAGCGTATCAAAGTGGAATATACCGGCGGCAAACCTTATGTTCTCTATATAGCCGATGCCGATAAGAAAGCAATTGCTTCGACTTATGAACTGGCAACAGTATTAAGCGACATTGAGAAACTGACGAAAGAGAAGGAAAAGGCGATCAAAAAACTGGCATATCTGGAAAAGAAACTTTCGGGCGGGGAATAAGAGTTCCCGTTCTATCATAGCCATAAAGAAAGGCGGCTCCCGTTACCGGAAGCCGCCTTTTCTATTATCGGATTACAATTCTTTACTTTACAATTACTTTATAAGTGGTATCACCTTCCACTGTTACCAGTACAATGCCTGATGTTGCCGGCATAGAGAAGTATTCGGAACTTGCTCTGCGAACACCGATTGTCTGACCCAGGATATTAGACAGCGTAATCTTTTTGCCGGAAGCATTCGTTACGATTACCTGGCCGTCACTGCTGATTACCTTAATTTCAGAAACGTTTATTTCTTCATTAGGAGTCGGAGCGGAAGCAGTTTCAACTTCAAATGCTACGTGCGGGAATTGTTCCAACACAACAAAACCATTCACCACGCCAACATACGGCTTGCCCCCATTCTTCAATTCCTTGTAGTTTTCCAAGAGATATCCACCATGCTCATTAACTTTGAAAGCAAATAAAGCCGGACTGTCTTTCATTGTCTTGATTGTGTCATTATCCTCTACGAACATCGCATACTTATCATAGTTTATCCCTGTAAAAGAAGTATCTTTTACCGACATATAATAGCGTGTTCCTGTCTCGCTACCTGAAGAGATGAGATAGAGTTGCTTGCCGGCAACCATCGTATCCGGTTCAACCCACAAACTGAAATTATCTTTTTCGTAAGTAGCTTTCGTGATCTCACTACCTTCCGTTTTCATCTGTGCAAAAAGATTAAGCGGATTCATGACCAAAGAATTACCATCAGAAACCAACCGCTTATGTCCGGCTTCGAATGTTGCATATTCGGGCGCATCTACAGGTGCTATATTCACAATTGTCTTAGTGCTCGTCAATTGCAGGTTGGAAGTGTTGACATCAATTCCTACATACTTGTTGTCAGCATCTGTTGCCATTGAATAGAATTGTCCGTTGGCATCAGACAGGAAACGGAAAGAAAGAGGAGTTGATGTCGTCGAGAACTTCAATACACCCTTTTCTTCGTCTTTAGCCACTTTACCATCCAGGAAATAGCCGCCCAATTGATAAGGAATCACCGAAACTGTATCTCCCAATTGTTTGGCTCCAGCCACTTTTACAGGTTTCATCGGGAACAATTTAAAGAGCTGCATATCTACTGCACTTCCCTTCAATATAGAATCGCTTGCATACATAAACAGTTCCGGTACACCAGGAGTTGCGGAAAAGAGGCTCAGGTAATATCCCTTATTCACCAAATCCTGTTCGGATGCGACAAACGAACCTAAATATTTATTCTTCAGATCAACATTCATCTGTTCAACTGTGATGGAATCGCTTCCAATCAAGTAAGTGTCCTCCATCCCTTGCACTGCGAAAACTTCCTTATCTAAAATCAGGTCAGAATCCGACTCACGGTCCACAATAGAATATTTGCCATTGTTTTCTTTAATATACCATTGCCCTCTCACTTGATTGACCGACGGAACACTGTCACCTCCCATAAAGGCCTTCTTTGCAACATAATACTTGCCATTGTCGGCACCCTTACTTACTTTCTTCAAGAAATAAACGCCGGAACCTGTCGGAATCGTAACAGGAGTGCCCTTTGCAACTCCAATCATAGGAAGTTTTCCCTGTATAGGCTGGGCATTTGCTCCAAACTTAGAAACAGTTAAAACCTTGGTATTACCGGTTTGAGCATAAACAACACGAACTGTATCACCCTCTGCTTCTTTAACTTTTAAATCGTCATCAAAATCAGGAGCACCTGCTACAAACATAGCAATTGAATCATTCTGCAAATTAACAACAAATTTAAAATGCTGACAAAGTTCATTCGGACGCAAAACTTTGCGAGTTGAATCCAAAGCGAACCCTGCACCAAACACATTCTGCTGATTGTTAATTGTTGTTTTGAGTGTATCAACACCTAAAAACTTCTTTACTCCATTTGAATAGGCTTCATCACCTTTCACTTGTAGAGTCATAAAACCGTTATTCCCTACAGAATTGGCTATCAAATCTTTGCCAGTAAAGATATTTCCTTCATATTTATCATCAAATATTAGTTGGAATGTGCTGAAGCCATCACCAAGATCTTGTGGAGTCATGGTCATTGTGTCAGGCTCAGTGACTGTCAGGTCCAAAGCTTCCCCAGTAAAAGCAACACTGCCATCATCATTTAAAGCTAATATCATTTTACTGCCGTCACTTAGTGAAGCACTTAAACCTCCTCCATCTGTAAACGTCCATTTATCTACTCCTGCCGCTAAAACAGGTTTAGCCTCTTGAGATGCAGCAAATGACAAAACAGCATTCGTTTTTTTATTTTTAAACTGATAAACAGTTCCTGCCGTTTCATTTATTCCTACAATTTCCCATAAAGCAGAATCACGAGCAGCTTTGTTTACATCAACAAATGAAGGGATTGCTTTTACGACAACAGAATCAGACTTATTTCCATCCAGCGACAAATACTTGTCACTACCATTTTTCAAGTAATAATAATTACCTGCAGTCCAATCTTTACTTGGATTATCATCTGCCGCATTCGCCGCAGTAAAAGTTCCTACTGTCATCAAAGCCGCAGCTAAAAGTGTAAAATGTTTATTCATATGCAAATTGTTTAATCATTCAATTACTTAACAGTGACAAAGATATAAAACTTCAGTTTCATAAGCTTATAATAAAAGCCAAAAGATACTTATCATAGGACATACTGTACAAAAACACGATTATTCATGCTATAAATAAAAAAAGCCCGTCATCGGAATGACGGGCCAGGAATTGTTTTTCTCTTATAATCAAATAATAATACTAAAGCAATGAAATAAAGTTCTAAATATCTTGTATTCATTAAATCATTAATGATTGCTTTCTTTTTTATTGATTGACAAAGATAAATCTTTTTGTTTAAAATTGCGTCTTCCCTGAAGACACCGAACCAAACCTATCGATTATTGAACAAATCCTTTTCTTTTAAGGACAAATCAGTTATTAGCCCGATGTACAGTGAGTTGCGGGAATGGGAAGTTGATACCTTCGGCATTGAATGTCTCATAAACTGCCTGATTTATCCCGAAATAAACATCCCAATAATCCGAGCTTTTCACCCACACACGGACGACAACATTCACACTGCTATCTGCCAAAGCGTGCAAAGCAACAAAAGGTGCCGGATCAGTCAAAACGCGGGAATCACGTGAAAGGATCGTTTCAATCACCTGCTTTACTTTATTATAGTCTTCCCCATAATCGACACCGAATGTCCAATCGACGCGACGGGTATCCTGCCGGCTGAAGTTCGTAACCGCTCCACTGCTCAACGAACCATTCGGGATATAAACCGTTTTATTGTCCGGCGTCGTCAATATAGTGTGAAAGATCTGTATCTCTTTGACAGTCCCTCCTATCCCTTGCGCCTCGATATAATCTCCGACTTTAAAAGGCTTGAACAGAAGAATAATCAATCCTCCCGCGAAGTTGGCCAGGTTACCGCTTAAAGCCATACCGACAGCGACACCGGCAGACGCCAGCAAAGCTGCAAACGAAGTCGTCTGAACACCTAAAGCCCCGACAACCGAGATTATCAAAAGAATAGTCAGTACGACATTCACCAGACTCCCGACAAAACTCTTTACCGAAGGCTCGATATCGCGCTTCAATAAGACTCTTTTAATCAGTTTATTCACCAGATTAATCAGTAGTCGTCCGACTATAAAAACTAAAAACGCCTTAATCAGCGTCCATCCTAATGCCGCCCCTTGGGTCATCAGGGAATTTAAAATACCTTCCACTCCATGTGAAAAGTCAATGGCTGCTAAAATCATAATTATTTATATTTATTGAATTTCTTACTATTCATACAACAATCAAACGTTCAAAAAGTATTAGAATTTGTAGCAAAGGTATAAAGTTTTTTTATTCAGACGAAGAACCGATTTAATTACGTAGTTTTGTACCCGGTCAAATAACAGATATAAACAATAGAGAATGAGGACTTTCTTGATTATTATAGGTTTGTTCCTATTTATGGGAAACAGCTTTGCACAGTCTTATGAAGAGCTGATTGAGAAAAGCTATGATTTTGTCGACAAAAATGATTTGGTATCCGCAGAAGAAAGTCTCAAAGCCGCTATGCGCAAAGAACCGGCAAACCCGCTGAATTACGCCTTGCTCACCAACTTAGGAACTATACAGCGCCGGCAGGGGAAGTTGGAGGATGCACTCATATCCTATACCTCCGCATTGAGCGGCCATACCAATAACATCACCATTCTGGAAAACCGGGCATCCCTCTATACGGAATTAGGCGAAACGGAAAAGGCTTTGAACGACTACAACACGCTGCTGATTGAAAATCCCGAGCATCAAGAAGCGCTTTATTGCCGCGGATTACTCTATATCCAACAAAAGAATTACATGTGGGCGGAACAGGACTTCGACAAGATTCTACTGATAAACGAAAAATCCGTCCGTGCCCGTCTTGGTCATGCCATTCTGGAAAAGATGCGTGGCAACTATACCGAAAGCGAACGGATCTTCAATTACCTGATCGGTGAAATGCCTCGCGACTGGGTCTTGTACGAAGGACGGGCAGACCTGTATTTTATGATGGGAAAGAATGCACGTGCCATGGCGGACATCGAAAAAGTATTTACTGAAAGCGAACCGAGTGCAGCTCTCTACGTGCTGAGAGGCAAGATTAAACTGGCACAGTACGAAAAGGAACGGGCAGCCATCGACTTTAAGAAAGCCGAATCGATGGGATATGATAAAGAGGTCATCAAAGAGTTAATGAAACTTGCCAAATAATAAATAAAAAGGACGCAGACTCTGAGAAATCTGCGTCCAATAGAAAATACTTATTTCTTTGCAATATAGTCGGCAATCCAATCGCCCACTTCGCTTGTTGAATAGGATTTTGCACCGTCGGCAATATCTTCGGTAACGAAACCTGCATCCATAGAGGCAGCAACCGCTTCACGAATCAAAGCTCCTTCTTCCATCAGGTTGAAAGCATATTCAAGCATCAGGGCACCGCTCAGAATAGTAGCCAACGGATTGGCAATGTTCTTTCCGGCAGCCTGCGGCCATGAACCATGAATCGGCTCGAATACGGAAGTATGGACGCCGATAGAAGCGGAAGGCAGCATACCTAACGAGCCGGTGATAACCGAAGCCTCATCCGTCAGAATGTCTCCGAACATGTTTTCCGTAACCATCACATCGAAGCTCTTCGGCCACTGAACCAACCGCATGGCAGCGTTGTCGACAAACATAAATTCGGTCTCCACATCCGGAAACTCCTTTGCTATTTCCTGTGCAACCTGGCGCCACAAGCGGGAAGTAGCCAAGACATTCGCCTTATCTACAACCGTCACCTTCTTACGGCGTTTCTGCGCATACTGATAAGCCAGACGAACGATACGGTCGATTTCCTCACGGCTGTAAACGCAAGTGTCATAGGCTGTATTCCCATCTTCACTCCGGCCCTGCGGACGTCCGAAGTACATGCCGCCTGTCAGTTCACGGATACACATAAAGTCCGCACCTTCCACCAGTTCGGCACGCAACGGAGATTTATGCAGCAGTGAAGGGAATGTTGTGACCGGGCGGATATTGGCAAACAGACCCAGTTTTTTGCGCATCCCCAACAGTCCCTGTTCGGGACGTACTTTGGCAGACGGATCGTTATCATATTTAGGAGAGCCGATAGCGCCGAAATAAACAGCATCGCTCTGCATGCAGAGTTCGTGCGTTTCGTCGGGATAAGGATTACCTACGGCATCAATCGCGCAGGCACCTACCAACGCTTGTTTGTAACTCAGGTCATGGCCATATTTCTGGCAAATGGCCTTAACGGCTTTCATTCCTTGCTCGATAATCTCGGGACCGATTCCGTCACCGGGGAGCAGTGCAATATTCAATTTCATATAAATAATTTATTAATTTGCGAATATGCCAATGTGCCAATGAAAAGCCAATGCACCCACTAATTGGCACATTGGCATATTGTTTATTGGCACATTCTTATTCTCTTTTAAAATAGACATATTTCGGTTCTGTGGGGACATAGCTGTCATCATCCCACAGTGTGCTTGTGATCATCAGATCGGCACTGTAACGGTTACAGGCAATAGGTACGTTATGAACGCGGCATTGGCGAAGCAACATCTGGATATCGGCTTCGTGCGGCTGTGGGTTCAGGTCGTCGATCAGGAATACGGCAAGGTCGATTTCTTTACGCACTACCATTGCTGCGATCTCAGCATCGCCACCGAGCGGCCCGGAATGCATACAGGTTATTTCCGACTGTACACCTTTTTCTTCCATAGCCTGCCGAACCAAACCTCCGGTTGTTCCGGTACATACAATGTAATGATGGGACAGAAATTCAGCATTGTGAACAGCCCATTCTACCATGTCAGCCTTACGGTTGTCGTGCGCTACAAGCGCGATTGTTAACTTCTTCATAACTTCAATAATTTATTAATTTGCAAATATGCCAATGTGCCAATGAAAAACCGATGTAACCACAAATTGGCACATTAGCACATTGATCTATTGGCACATTATTCATTGCTCTATCTTGTTCAGCATCTTCAATGTCGCCTTGATAGCTGCTTCCGTCTGGTCGGCATCGAGTCCGCGTGTCTTAAAGTCTACTCCGGCATAGTTCCAGCTGATGATAGTCTGCACGAATGCATCGGTTCGTCCGCCGGGCGGGATGGATACGGAATAGTTGGTCAGCATCGGGAATGGACGGCCCAGATCGGAATATATTTTCCGGAGGGCACGCACAAAGGCGTCATATTGCCCATCGCCGGAAGCCGATTCCTGATAGGCTTCCCCATTGATCTCTATCTTCAGGGTTGCAACAGGTTTCAGCCCCTGCGCCAAAGATAAAGAATAATTTAATATGCGGATGCGCTGATCGGCAATAGTATCATGATGAAGCACATCGCTGATGATATACGGCAGGTCTTCCGTCGTAACCATTTCCTTCTTATCGCCCAATTCGATGATCCGCTCGGTCACCTTACGCATGGAGTTTTCGTCGATGTCAATCCCCAGCGATTCGAGGTTTTTGCGGATATTTGCCTTGCCGGATGTTTTTCCGAGCGCATACTCGCGGACGCGGCCGAAGCGTTCGGGCAGCAGGTCGTTACAATAGAGATTGTTCTTGCTGTCGCCGTCGGCATGTACACCGGCACATTGCGTAAAGACATGTTCGCCGATGATCGGTTTGTTTGTGGGGATATGGACGCCGGAGAAAGTTTCCACCAGGCGACTGGCATAGTTGATCTTCTCTTCCCTGAGCGTTGTTTCCACTCCCAACTGGTCTTTCAGAACGGCAAGCACACTGCTGAGAGGAGCGTTTCCTGCACGTTCGCCCAAGCCGTTCAGCGTGGTATGAACGCCATTGATTCCGGCACGGACGGCAGAATAGACATTGGCAACGGCCAGGTCATAATCGTTGTGAGCGTGGAAATCAAACTTCAGATCCGGATAGCGGGTCACCATATCCTTGCAATAATCGTATGTATTACCGGGATTCAGGATGCCCAACGTATCGGGCAACATGAACCGGCGTACCGGCAGGTCACGAAGCGAATCGACAAACTGATAGACATATTCCGGCGAATTCTTGATACCGTTCGACCAGTCTTCCAGATAGACATTCACTCCTATCCCCCGTTCCGTCGCCAGGTTGATGACGCTGCGGATATCGGCAAAATGCTGTTCGGGAGTCTTACGCAGCTGCTCCGTCACATGCTTGTAAGAGCCTTTGCAAAGTAAGTTCACAGTCCGGCAACCGGCAGCCTCGATCCAGTTCAGCGAGACATCGCCATCGACGAAGCCGAGCACTTCGAGCTTCTGGATATTTCCGGTACGTTCCGCCCAGGAAGCCACACGCTTCACGGCCTCAAACTCGCCGTCTGAGACACGCGCAGATGCGATCTCGAGGCGGTTCACACCCAAGTCGAGCAATGCCTGGGCAATACTCAGTTTCTCATGCGCCGCAAAAGAAACTCCCGATGTCTGTTCCCCGTCACGCAGGGTGGTATCCATTATTTCTATCATAATTAATTCTATTTGTCAGTATTTACCGGACGCAGACTACGCAGATAACGCAGACTTACGCAGATTATTTATTTTTATTTATGAATATCTTCCGTTTTACTTGGGGATGAACTCCAAAATTCAACAGAAGTCCCAATTCTATTTTAGTTGCTTTCAGATAATTCAATAGTTGAGCTTCATGTTCATCGCATAACTCTTTTACAGCTTTCAACTCCAATATTATGGAATCGTTCACTATGATATCGGCGATGTACTCTCCTACTAATTTCCCTTGATAATAAACAGGAATAGGATATTGAGCTTCGCATTTAACCCCCATCTCCTGCAATTCAAAGAATAACGCGTTCTGATACACTCTCTCCAGAAAGCCATATCCTAAAGTTCGATATACTTTATAAAAAGCACCGATGATCTTATCCGTCTCTTCCTTAAATAAAAAATCTGCGTCCGTCTGCGTATTCTGCGTCATCTGCGTCCCTTTCTTTCAAATTCCTCTATCTTGGATTTATTAGACAGGAGGTAGTCGATGTCGTCGAGACCGTTGACCAGGCAATCCTTTTTGTAGGCGTTGATGTCGAAATGTTCGCTTTTGCCAGTTGCCTTGTTGGTGATCGTCTGGGCGGGCAGGTTGACTTCTACTTCTGTTTTCGGATCGGCATAGATGGAGTCGAAAAGTTCTGCCAGGAATTGTTCGCTTACAACCACCGGAAGAACAAAGTTGTTCAACTCATTGTTTTTGTGGATGTCGGCGAAGAAGCTGGAGACAACCACCCGGAAACCGTAATCGGCTATTGCCCAGGCTGCATGTTCGCGGCTGGAACCGGAACCGAAGTTTTTTCCTGCCACCAGGATCTGGCCGCCATAAGTCGGATCATTCAGGACAAACGATTCGATTTTGTTTCCCTGCTTATCATACCGCCAGTCGCGGAACAGGTTTTCGCCGAAACCTTTCTTGTCAGTCGCTTTCAGGAAACGGGCCGGGATGATCTGGTCTGTGTCCACATTCTCCAAAGGGAGTGGAACACAAGTAGATGTTATGATATTGAATTTCTGTTTCATATCTTTGATATTTTATCGTTTTACTATTTGATTTCGTACGACTACATGAACTGTCTCGGATCAGTAATCTCGCCCGTCACGGCGGCTGCGGCGGCTACCAGCGGACCGGCCAGAATCGTGCGTGCACCCGGCCCCTGACGTCCTTCGAAATTACGGTTGCTGGTCGAAACGGCATACTTACCTGCCGGGATCTTATCATCGTTCATCGCCAGACAAGCCGAGCAACCCGGTTGACGGAGTTGGAAACCAGCCTCTTCAAATATCTTATCCAGACCTTCCTCGCGTATCTGAGCATCTACCATCCAGGAGCCGGGCACCAACCAGGCAATCACATGATCCGCTTTCTTCCGGCCCTTCACGATAGAGGCAAAAGCGCGGAAGTCTTCGATACGTCCGTTCGTACAAGAACCCAGGAAGACATAGTCGATCTTCTTTCCAAGCAACGATTCACCCGGTTCGAAGCCCATATAAGCCATCGATTTCAGGAAAGAAGTCTTAGCCACTTCGCTCATGCCCTCGACAGTCGGGATATGCTGTGTGATACCCATACCCATGCCCGGATTGGTTCCATAAGTCACCATCGGCTCGATATCGGCAGCATCAAACCGGATTTCTTTATCGAAGACGGCATCATCGCCACTCTTCAGCGTCTTCCAGTAAGCGACAGCCTTCTCCCATTCTTCACCTACCGGAGCATTTTCACGTCCTTTCAGATAGGCAAAAGTCGTTTCGTCGGGGGCGATCATACCGCCACGCGCACCCATCTCGATCGAAAGGTTACACAAAGTCAAGCGTCCTTCCATCGACAGACTGCGAACAGCCGAGCCGGCATATTCCACAAAATATCCGGTAGCTCCGCTGGTCGTCACCTTCGACATAAGGTAAAGCGCCACGTCCTTTGCTGTTACGCCTTTGCCCAATGTGCCTTCCACACTGATACGCATGGTCTTCGGTTTTGCCTGCAAGATACATTGGGAAACCATCACCATCTCCACTTCGCTGGTTCCGATACCGAAAGCGACAGCTCCGACAGCTCCGTGCGTGGAGGTATGGGAGTCGCCGCAGACGATTGTCATGCCCGGCAAGGTCAGGGCGCGTTCGGGGCCGACCACATGGATGATACCGTTTCGTTCATTCAGCATTCCGTAGTGGGTCAAGCCGAAATCGGCGGCATTCCGTGCCAGCGTGTCGACCTGGTTCTTCGAGATCGGGTCTTCTATCGGTTTGTCCTGGTCGTGTGTCGGCGTGTTGTGGTCCGGCATACAATAGATACGTTCCGGGCGAAGCGGTTTCAAACCACGTGCACGCATACCGGCAAAGGCCTGCGGGCTGGTTACTTCATGACAGTAAAGTCTGTCTATGTAAAGCTGTGTGGGTCCCTCTTCGATCTTCGTGACCACGTGGGAATCCCAAATCTTGTCAAATAGTGTATTCATAATTTCTTTTATTTTACAAATTTGTTGATTGCATCGATAAATGCTTCTACCGAAGCGGCAATGATATCGGTATTGGCGGCAAAACCGTAATAACGGTTTCCTTCATATTCCACCTGCATGTGCACTTTACCCATATCGTCACTGCCCTTATTAATAGCTTGGATCAGGAATTCCTGGATAGTCATCGTGCGGTGGATAATCGATTTCACCGCTTTGATAGCCGCATCGACAGGTCCATTTCCGGAAGCAGCAGCTTCAAACTTCTCACCTGCGATATCCAGGCAAACGCTGGCAACGGATTGCAGGCCGACGCCAGATGTCACTTGCAAGTAATCTAATTTGATACGGTGCATAGCCGTACGGTCTTTGCCGGCAAGCATCAGGACGTCGTCGTCGTTGATATCTTTTTTGCGGTCGGCCAGCTTCAGGAATTCTTCATAGACCTTATCCAGCTTTTCCTGTAACAGTTCGACGCCCAAGACCTGCAGGCGATGTTTCAGGGCAGCGCGTCCGCTACGAGCGGTCAATACGATTGCATTATCGTCGATACCCACATCTTTCGGGTCGATGATTTCATAACTTTCGCGGTTCTTCAAGACACCGTCCTGGTGAATGCCGGAAGAGTGGGCGAAGGCGTTACGTCCGACGATCGCCTTGTTCGGCTGGATCGGCATATTCATCAGGCTCGACACCATGCGGCTGACACCGTATATCTTCGTCGTATTGATATTGGTGATGATTTCACGTTCCTTATGACTCTTGAAAATCATGGCGATTTCTTCTAAAGAGGTGTTACCGGCGCGTTCACCGATACCGTTCATGGTGACCTCCACCTGGCGGGCTCCGTTCAACACGCCTTGTACGGTGTTGGCGGTTGCCATTCCCAAGTCATTGTGGCAATGGGTAGAGATGACTGCCTTTTCGATACCATCTACGTGCTCCATCAGGTATTTGATTTTCGCACCATATTCGTCCGGCAAGCAATAACCGGTCGTATCGGGAATATTCACAACCGTAGCGCCAGCCTTGATAACTGCTTCTACCACACGCGCCAGATATTCGTTGTCCGTACGTCCGGCATCTTCGCAGTAGAACTCGATGTCTTCCACATACTTCTTGGCATATTTGGTTGCCGCAATGGCACGTTCCAGAATCTCTTCCTGGTTGGAGTTGAATTTATATTTAATATGATAGTCGGATGTACCGATACCCGTATGGATACGTCCGCGTTTCGCGAACTTCAGAGCTTCGGCAGCCACATCGATATCTTTTTCAACCGCACGGGTAAGCGCACAGATAGTAGGCCATGTTACGGCTTTCGATATTTCAACAACGCTATTAAAATCACCCGGGCTCGACACGGGGAAACCGGCTTCAATCACATCGACACCCAGTTCTTCCAGCGCTCTCGCAACCTGAATCTTCTCAATGCTGTTTAACTGGCAACCCGGCACCTGCTCGCCGTCGCGTAATGTAGTGTCGAAAATAAATAATCTGTCTGACATAGTTCTATCCTCTTTAATTTTATTATAACTTACTATTCCTTTAATAAAAAAAGCCTCTCTCACAAGGAAGTGAGAAAGGCTCTTTAATATCTTTATGCCCAGCAAAGCATATACAGTCTCACTTCCTATCCCGTTCCCAGAGTAGAATAATATTTAGAGAAATAATGAGACTATTTAGCATTTCCTGTTTCATGTTGTTCTTTTCGTTGTTTCTGTTTGAACGCTGCAAAGATACAGCCTTTTTCCAAACCACCAAATATAAATCGAAGTTTTTTATATATATTTTCTTATAAAACGTAAGTAAGATAAGTAAAAGCAAAATCAATTCATAACTAAATCATTGCCTCACATAAACGGAAGCCTTAATGCCGAACGGCGCTTTCTTATACGTGTCCAATGAAACCGAACGATGCAAGCTGCTGGTTGAATAGAGCGGGAAGAAAAGTTTGCCTTTGCCATAGACGCGAACAATCTCAAATCCAACCCGGATATTTCCTGCCGGAATCAAGGGAGGCGTATCGTAGGTAAACAAGACTTTTTCTTTCTTTTCCATTTTCCGGATTGTTTGGTAAATAGGCTGAACCGGCAGTAATTCCGGGTTCATCTCATCAGAAAGATGATACAGATTTATACGTACCAAAACACTGTCATACCCGCATCGAGAAATGGGTAACCGGATTTGTTCCAACAGCCCTTCCTTGTCCAATTTCACAGAAATACCGATTTCTTCCCCCAAACTGCCGATGCTATCGGTAGCCATTACACCTCCCGGCACCCGTATTCCTTTATTACTGATCCACTTTCCTTTCATGGGAGAAATAGAGACTTCCGGGAGAACCAGCAGGCTATCCTCCAATACAACGGTAACAGGCGAACCGGCAAGTTCCCGGAGGCGGGAAGAGTACTTTTTATATGCAATATGGGATATGGTCAATTGATCGTCCAACAAGGAATCCGGCACAAACAGGCAGAATTTTCCAGCCTCGTCAGACATTCCTCCAAAGCCTTTTCCCATGACACCGATATTGACAAAAGCAACAGGTTTCCCCTTTGCATCTTTAACCACACCGTTTATCTCTGTCTTATGCTCTTGCGCATTGGCAGCAAACAATGAAAACAACAGAAAGAAAAGCAGACATTTCATGATATTACTTTTTTATAGAGAATTGATCCAGTACTTTACCATCCACATCCACCACCTGTATCTTCATTTCTTTCGGATCGGCTGTCGCTTTCAGGACAGCGGTATTGGAGTTGACAATTATCGGGAACGGGGTTTGGGCCGTTGCATCCTGATGTATGAAACGGTGCAGGTGGCCGCAAAGCATCACATCGGGTTTGGCCTCACGAAGCAAAGGCATGAACTTATTTTCCACTTCCAGGTTTCCATGCCAGCCACCCATCGGCGGGATATGGGCTACGATAATCTTGAACGGAGCTTCCTTATATTCCTTGCTGTTCAGGACCTGGCGCAACCATTCGGCCTGTTCCGTCCGGTATTCGTCATAGACCGTAATGCCGGCATACTCGATATCTGAATCCGGTTTATCTTCCCCGGTATCCAGAATCACGAAACAGATCGGACCTTGCCGGAAAGTATAATAGATATTCTCCTCTTTCGGTGAGAAGTAACGTTGGAACTCGGTAGCAAAAGCACCGCGCGTTTCATGGTTACCCCGCGTGTAATACATCGGGATTTCGGAGGCAAACAATTTTACCGCCGTGTCCATAAAACCGTCGAAGATATGGTTTTCCTCGTTAAAGACAGAAACCATATCACCGTTGAAAATAAAGAAGTCAGTCTTTTTCAAATCACATTTGGAAACCAGATTGGACAGGACATCATTTTTTCCGTGTATGTCATTCACCATCGCGAACGATACGATATTATCAGCCGGATTACTTGTCTTGAAGACCAACGGCTTCTTCGAATAGACATCCGTTGAGGCATAGTTCCCGTAAATGATTTTATGGCCGATATGGCTCAATACCTCCTGTGCAAACACCCGGTAGCGATAATTGGTTCCCGGCTTAAGCCCTTTGACCCTCACCGTATGGATCGTCGAGGTATTCTTAACGCCATTGCGGGCATCGAAATAGCGGGGACGTTCCGTCGCATAGAAATCGGAACCATCATCCGGCGCTAACTCCACCCAGCCGACAGAAGGCTGATCCGACAGCCATACGATTGTCACCTCATCAGGTCCCAGATTCTGCAAATAAGGCCCGTGCACCAATTGGATCTTCGACTCGACCGCCCCCGTAAGGGAAACAGAAAGCCAAAGAAACATGATCAAGACTTGAAACTTCTTCATGATATAGATAATTTAAGTTATTCAGTTACCGAATCAAAACCTTGCTGCGTGTCCCATTATCCAAAAGCACAATATAGACACCACCCGGCAAACCGGAAATCTCACTTGTTCCGACAGCAAGGCGACCTGTACGGACCGTACGCCCGGTAATGCTGACAATACGCATTCCGACCGGTTCATCCGTTGTAATACAAATGCAGCCATCGAGCACACGGATACCACTTGAGGAATCAGTGACCTTATCGAGAGCAGTCGGATCGTCCGCCTTTTCCCAATGCGCATAAAACGTCCTGTCCGCCGTACCGATCGAGGATGGAGAAGCCAGTTCCGTCCCGCCTTCCTTCTGATCGAACCAACCGACAAACGAATATCCTTCACGGACGGGCACGTTGGCCAACGGACGGATAGTTCTGCCTGTATTGCCGTAGATCGTATCGAGGGCTGCTGCGCCTTCATAATTCAAGTCGTAAATGACAGAATAAACTTTCAAAGCGGCTTGTTCCTCCGCCGGATAAAAAGCCAGAAGAACGGGTGTCGATTTCAAGCCGGCGGCTTTTGTTCCGGACAGCGACTGACCGTAAGCATCGCCCAAGAGATCAGCAACTTTACCACTGTTGAACAAGTCGGCAGACATGGGATATAGATCGCGAACAACACTTTCATTTTTACCGACTCCAATGGTAGCGACTCCTTCTAAATAAAAACAGTTGGAAACAGAAACCGCATGTTCATAATTCTGCTTCCAATTATGGCCGCATATACCACCCACGAATGTTTCGCCTGTCGCATCTGTAGCAATGACTTGCCCCACATTATAACAATTGATGATAGAGCCTTCGCTACGGCCACATATACCACCGATACAACCGTTTTTACCTTTCACGATTCCAAGATTATAGCAATCTATATTCTTTGCCGCATCGTCATTTTCTCCGCAGATACCGCCGACATATGCACCATCGCCTTTACCTATTACCGTACCGGAGAAGTAACAGTTGCTGATAAGCGTACCGTTTTCTTCCAAATGGTCTTCGCCATCCGCCCTGCCGCAAACACCTCCGACATATTGTACGGCAGAGATATAACTGTTCACAACCCCTAAATTCCTGATTTCCGCTTTACAGGCTGTTCCACCAAAGAATCCCATCGAACCGACTTCATCCGTATCGATATAGACGCCACTGACAATATGTCCCTGCCCGTCAAAAATGCCTTCGAACTTCGGTGAGTTTCCACCATCCAGATAGATGCCGATCGGTTTCCATTGCTCCGACGGCGCATTGCCTTTTATACTTCCGTCTTCGTTCAATTCCAGATCGGAAAGTTTGATGTCCGCCGTCAATTTCCCATTTATCTTAGCTTCACCGGCAAGAACCTGGTCGCGGAACCACTTCAACTGTTCCGCATTCCCAATCTGATAATACCCGTCGACCAATTCGGGAATGGATACGTTTTGTCCCCGGACGGGTAAAGCCCCCATCAGAAGAAGGGCAGCCAAACAAATGTAAAGTATTTTTCTCATCGACAAATAGTATTTAATATTTAACCCGTTCAAATGTAGTCAAAAAACAAACACAGGGATACAAAACAAAGGGAAATTCAATTCCCAGAGCTTTGTATCCCTGTGAGATATTCATCCGAAGTTCCTTGTCCCCGCGCTTGACGCGGGGCCGCAAAAAGTATTAGTTGTTTTCCGGACGCAGTTTGCGGACAACGGCACCGGCACGCCACATTTCGCTGTTGCGCAGGGCTTCCAGTTCCTTGTTCAGACCTTCGCGATAGTCCGGTTTGCTGTTGGTGTCGATAGAACGCTGTGCTTCATTACCGGCAGCCACTTCGTTATACAGTTTTTCGAATACCGGTTTAGTTGCATCGTGGAACGGGCCCATCCAGTCCAGAGCACCACGCTGGGCGGTAGTGGAACAGTTTGCATACATCCAGTCCATACCGTTTTCTGCGAACAGCGGCATCAACGACTGAGTCAGCTCTTCCACTGTTTCGTTGAATGCTTCGGAAGGTTCGTGTCCGTGTTCGCGCAATGTCTCGTACTGAGCCAGGAGCAGACCCTGGATAGCACCCATCAGCGTACCGCGTTCGCCCGTCAGGTCGGAATACACTTCCTTCTTGAAAGTTGTTTCGAACAGGTAACCTGAACCGACGCCGATACCCAGTGCGATTACACGGTCCCATGCTTTGCCGGTTGCATCCTGGAAGATTGCATAGCTGGAGTTCAAGCCGCGTCCCTGCAAGAACATACGGCGCAGAGATGTACCGGAACCCTTCGGAGCGATCAGGATTACATCGACGTCTACGGGAGGAATGATGTTTGTACGTTCCTTGTAAGTGATTGCAAAACCGTGAGAGAAATACAACGCCTTACCCGGAGTCAGGTATTTCTTGATACGCGGCCAGCATTCGATCTGGGCGGCATCAGAAAGCAGAACCTGTATGATAGTTGCTTTTTCGCAAGCTTCTTCGATACCGAAAAGTGTCTCACCCGGTACCCAACCGTCGGCAACAGCCTTGTCATAGGTCTTGCCCGGACGCTGTCCTACGATCACGTTAAAACCATTGTCGCGCAAGTTCAAGCTCTGTCCAGGGCCCTGAACACCGTAACCGATTACTGCGATTACTTCATCTTTCAACACTTCTCTTGCTTTTTCCAACGGAAACTCTTCGCGGGTTACTACGTTTTCGTCAACACCGCCAAAATTCATTACTGCCATTTTCTTTTTACTTTAAAATGTATTTAATAATAATTCTCTATTCTCTAACTCCACGTAACGGCTGCACGGCAAATCGCCTTGCCTTCGTTACAAATTGCCATATTATATTTTTCAGAACCGGCTTCCTGCTTATGCAACATGAGTTCCATCCCATATTTGCCTTCAGCCTGGTAAGCGATTTCGAAACGTTTGATATCTTTTGTCTTAAACATCTCCAGGTCGAACAGGTCCAGGAGGTGTTCCATATATTTGATACTGTTCAGATGTCCGTTGATGTCCAGGTCGCTGTATTTGATCGAGTAAGGAACACCTTCCGACTCGCTTTCCGCAGCCGCAATCTTGCCCGGCTTCTCGATCGGACAGGAACGCTCGGTTATATAAGAACTCAGCCCTGCCACATCCAACAAGGTCGGACGGCGTGTCTCGACGTCGATAGCCGCCCAGATGGAACGGGCGTAACCGAAGGTCTTCCCGTTGCTGTCCGCCAGCTCGAAACAACGGCTGGTGAAGAGGCGGCCGACTTCGTCTATCCAGGTATATAGCGTTATAGGCTCCGACATGGCAGGATATTCAATCATCTCGATCGCCAGACGGGAAAGCACCCAGGCAGTATGCCGTTCGGACATGTCGTTGAAGCCGAATCCACGTTCGGCGGCATGAGTGGACGCCACGTGTATCAGGTAGTTTCCGATCATCGGGATCGTGACGCGTCCACGGAAATCCAACAGATATGGTTCTGTGACGAAATGAAATTCTCCTACTTTGTTTTTCTCCATAATTCTATATTTTAAGAGGGCAGGCAGACCCCGCCCCTACGTTATTGTCCGTTTCTTTCCTGCAGCTTGCGTTCCATATCGGCCAACATATCACTCAACCGCTCTACGCGGCTTTTGGTGATGGCGATACGTCCGGAACGGATAAACTGCAAGACGCCGATCGATTCGCTCAGTTCTTTGAAAAGCGCCTGCGTCTCGTCGTAATGACCGCTCTTTTCCAGCACGACACACGTCTCGTTCATCTCCAGGATACGGGCGTTGTACTTGCGGATCAGGTCCTCAACCGTGCCCATCTTGATGAACAGTTCTGTGCTCAGCTTATAAAGGGCGATCTCCTGGAAGACCAGGTCTTCATCCGTATTATAATAAGCCTTCAGGATGTCGACGCGCTTGTCGATCTGTTTCACCACCTTGTCGATCATATCCTCATCGGCAAAGGTCGTGATCGTAAACTTGTGGATACCCTGTATCGCAGACGGAGAGACGGAAAGCGTCTCGATGTTCAACTGCCGGCGCGTAAAGATAATCGTAATCTGGTTCAGAAGACCTACTGTGTTCTCTGAAAAGATAATAACGGTATATAATTTTTTTGTTGTCATAGCTTCGCCTCCTTACTTATCTCCTAATATCATGTTTGTTACGCTTGCTCCGGCAGGCACCATCGGTAATACCATACCGCAAGTCTCCACATTGGCTACCAACACATATGCGCCGTCGTGCGCGAGCATCTCGGCAATGGCATCGTCCAGCTCTTCCCGCTTGTCGACTGCCCGGCTGGCGATACCGTAAGCCTTGGCAATTGCTACGAAGTCGGGATTCTCCATCGTCGTGTTGGAATAGCGTTCGTGGAAGAACAGTTCCTGCCACTGGCGTACCATACCGAGGAAATTATTATTCAGGATGATAATCTTTACATCGAGTTTTTCCTGCATGATGGTTCCTAACTCCTGGATCGTCATCTGCATACCTCCATCGCCGGTAAAGAAGCAGACCGTACGGTCGGGTGCGCCAAACTTAGCTCCCATAGCAGCCGGAAGGCCAAAGCCCATCGTGCCGAGACCGCCGGATGTAACCACACTGCGGGTTTGTTTATATTTAAAGTAGCGGACGCCCATCATCTGGTTCTGGCCTACATCCGTCACCAGGATGGCGTCGTTGCCTGTCGCCTCGGATACTTTCCGGACCACTTCGCCCATCTTCAGCTGGCCACTGACCGGAGACAATTCTTTTTCAATCACCTTCTCGTATTCTTCCCGGGCATCCGGCTCAAATTCGGCATTCCACTCCGGACGCTTCCGTTCTTCCAACAGTTCTGTAATCATCGGGATCGTGTGTTTGGCATTACCCAGCACTTTCACGTCTACCGGAACATTCTTTCCGATTTCGGAGTTGTCGATATCCAGATGGATGATCTTGGCCTGCTTGGCATACGTATTCAGATCGCCCGTCACACGGTCGTCGAAGCGCATCCCGATGGCGATCAGGACGTCACATTCGTTCGTCTTCCGGTTCGGTCCTACATTTCCATGCATACCCAGCATACCTTTATTTAAAGGAAAATCGGAAGGCATAGCCGACAAGCCCAAGACTGTCGAACCGGCCGGTATATCGTTTTTCAGCAGGAATGCTTTCAGTTCTTCTTCAGCCCCTCCCAGCAAAACACCTTGCCCAACCAGGCAGAACGGTTTCTTTGCACTGTTGATCAGAGCGGCAGCCGTCTTAATCCGATCCCGGTTGATCTCCGGTTCCGGCTGATAGCTGCGGACAAAGTCCACCTTCTTATATTCGTAATCGACCAAACCGACTTGCGCATCTTTTGCCAGGTCAAGGACAACAGGTCCCGGACGGCCGGTAGAAGCGATATAAAAGGCACGCGAGACAGCCCAGGCGATCTCTTCCGGCCGGCGGATCTGATAAGCCCACTTCGTTATTGGCTGGGCAATACCGATCACATCGACTTCCTGGAAAGCATCCGTTCCGAGCAGCGGAGAAGGCACCTGTCCGGCTATGACTACCATAGGCGTACTGTCCATCAAAGCATCGGCAATACCGGTAATGGTATTAGTTGCGCCGGGACCGGAAGTAACCAAGGTCACTCCCACTTTGCCGGATACGCGTGCATATCCCTGGGCAGCATGCGTCGCTCCCTGTTCATGGCGGACCAGGACGTGTTTCAACTGATCTCTGTAATCATACAAGCTGTCGTAAATAGGAATTGCCTGCCCTCCCGGATAACCGAAGATAGTGTCTACTCCTTCAGCGATCAGCGTCTTCAGCAAAGCTTCCGAACCGGTTATCTTTTGTTTCTCCATATCTCTCTATTTTAGTCTGATGTTTAATCTTCTACAATTCTTACTCCCCCTTTGTCGGCCGATGAAACCATCTTGCCGTAAGCCTTTAAGGCTTTCGAGACGACTCGCTGGCGGTAAGGAGGCGTAAAGGCTTTCGTTCCGCGGGCTTCTTCCGCCTTGCGGCGTTCTGCCAATTCCGTATCGCTGACCTTCACATTGATGGTACGTTCCGGTATATCGATCTCGATGATATCGCCATCCTTTACCAGGCCGATTGCTCCGCCGGCTGCCGCTTCGGGAGACACATGGCCGATAGAAAGGCCGGATGTGCCGCCACTGAAACGTCCGTCCGTTATCAGGGCGCATTCCTTACCAAGATGGCGGCTCTTTATATAAGAGGTAGGATAAAGCATTTCCTGCATACCCGGACCGCCTTTCGGTCCTTCGTGCGTGATCACGACCACGTCACCCGAAACGACTTTTCCACCCAGGATTCCTTCACAAGCGGCATCCTGCGAATCGAAAACTTTGGCAGGGCCGGCAAATTTCCAGATACTCTCGTCCACTCCGGCGGTCTTCACCACGCAACCGTCCAACGCGATATTTCCTTTCAGGACAGCCAGGCCGCCATCTTTGGAGTAAGCATGTTCGACGTCGCGGATACATCCTCCGGCACGATCGGTATCCAGTTCTTTATAGTAAGTTTCCTGCGATCCCATCTGAATACTGAAACGATGGGCCGGGGCGCTCTTATATTTCTTGATTGCCTCATCCGTTACGTTCGGCGAAGTGATTGCGAATTTGTCTACAGCCTCGGCCAGTGTCATGCCATCCACACGTTTCACACCGCCGTCTACCAGTCCGCCCTTCAGCAACTCATTCATAATCCCCATAATACCACCGGCACGGTTTACATCCTGAACATGATAGGTATGTGTATTGGGAGCGACTTTGCAAAGGCAGGGAGTCTTGCGTGAGAGCATATCGATGTCGTCCATCGTGAAATCGGCTTCCGCTTCCTGTGCAACAGCCAACAGGTGAAGTACCGTATTGGTCGATCCGCCCATGGCGATATCCAGCGACATGGCGTTCAGGAAAGCCTGACGGGTAGCGATACTGCGGGGAAGAACCGAGTCGTCGCCATCGCGGTAATACTTATAAGCATTTTCTACAATCTGTTTGGCTGCATCGCGGAACAGCTGCGTACGGTTAGCGTGCGTAGCGACAATCGTCCCGTTACCCGGAAGCGCCAGACCGATCGCCTCGTTCAGGCAGTTCATCGAGTTTGCCGTAAACATACCGGAGCAGCAACCGCATCCGGGGCAGGCGTTCCGTTCGACCTGTGCGATCCGTTCGTCGCTCACCGATGTATCGGCCGATTCAATCATGGCATCGATCAGGTCGAGGTGGCGGTTATCCAACTCGCCGGCCTCCATTGGACCGCCGGAAACAAAGATGGTCGGGATATTAAGCCGCATGGATGCCATCAGCATACCCGGCGTGATCTTGTCGCAATTGCTGATACAAACCATCGCATCGGCCTTATGCGCATTTACCATATATTCAACGCTGTCCGCAATGATGTCGCGGGAAGGGAGCGAGTAGAGCATCCCGTCGTGCCCCATCGCGATACCGTCGTCGATGGCAATCGTATTGAACTCGGCTGCAAAGCAACCCAACTTTTCGATCTCCGCTTTCACCTGTTGCCCGATCTCGTGCAGATGCACATGTCCGGGTACAAACTGGGTAAATGAATTCACAATGGCTATAATCGGTTTGCCGAACTGCTCTTCTTTCAGGCCGTTGGCGCGCCACAAGGCACGGGCTCCGGCCATGCGTCTGCCCTCTGTGCTGTATGAACTTCTTAACGGATTCTTCATCATATTGTTTGTTTACTTTATTTTTATACATTAAAAAAGCCCTTCTCTATATGGAGAAAGGCTTAAGAAATATCTTTATACGACTTCACGACTTCTTGCACACCTTTCTCCTTACCTGCTAATGACTAGAAGGACCACCACGAGAATAATATGCAATACATTGTTCATCATCTTTTCTTATGTCTTTATTTTTTGTTTGACGCTGCAAATGTAGAACAATAATTCGTACCACCAAAGAATTTAAAAGAAAAATATCACTTTATCTTACATTTCTCAATAAAAAAGGAAGACTGGCTCATTATTTATTATCATAAGGGAGAAATCTCTGCTTGAATCAAACTTGTATAATTGTTTTTGACAAGATTGAACTGCAACTCACCGCTAAATCATCATTTACAAGTTCACTTTTTCTTAAATACGAATTTCTATTTCTTAAATATGATCCCTTCTAACTTTCAATTTTCAACTCTTAACTTTCAACTATCCGGGGGGGGCTTATTGTATAAAACGTATTTTTTTAATCCGAAAGACATCCAAAACAAAACAAATGTTAATCCACTTTTTTGACCTCAAAAAGGGACTTTTTCCTCTTTATAGGGTGTTTTCAACAATTACGACCGTCCTCTTTGCCATTACGACCGTGCTAATGTGTAGTGCACTCGGCACCTCGCGAAGATTAGCACGGTCGTAATGGCGATTTGGACGGTCATAATTAAAAAGAGGACCGTCTTTAGGGCAAAAAAGCCCCTAAATTTCCTTGCGATATTTGGAGCGCCGTCCGTTTTATTTTCAAATATTCGATTCTCCGGGAGTTAAGGTTTATCACTTTGCCGGTATTTCCGGTTTTAGGGAAACAAATTGCACGTTTTTCGGGATGACCTCGGCAGCCCGCTTTTTCCAGTGTCAGCCGGAGAGGTTAAAACCAAGAAAAGAGTCAATTCAAAATCGATCAAGATTTCGGACGAAATAGAAAAACGGTAGAAAAGGGGGGTTATTGTATAGTTTATACATATTGATCCAAGAATTATCAGGATAATTTCTTTTCTCTTGAATAATAGTAATCCGAATGTAATCCCGTGTTTCGCACATAATAACATCTTTAAGATTTTTCATGCTGCCATAAATAGGGGGATTCAAGAAATTCAAGTCTTACAATATATAACATTAATATTTTAAAGTCATGAAAGTTACAAAATTGTTGATTGCTGCACTGTTCTGTATTTGTTTTTTTCCAGCAAAGGCACAATGGCGCTTAGGTGCAGAGGCCGGTATCGACCTGTCGAGTGTGAATATCGTAACCAATCATACGCAGATTGGATCTCATGGGGGATTGACGGTGGATTATGCTTTTAAAAACCGGATCAATCTGTCTACCGGAGTCTTTCATACAATGAAAGGTGCAAATACGATTTGTGCAGACAAACTCGGATACGAACTGCTTGCCAGATTAGGATATATAGAAATTCCCTTACAGGTCGGTTATCGAATACCGGTAGCCTCCAATATCCATCTGACACCTTCTGTCGGTGCATATTTTGCCTGGGGAGTCAATGGTACGGGTGAGTTTGGAAAAAGCGCCACAGGATATAATCCCAATGAGTCTATGAACGTAACGGAATGGTCTAATCCTTTTGAGTCGCATTACTATTATACTGCTGAATCGGAAAGAAAGCTCGCTTATGCCTTCAACCGCTTCGATAGCGGATTGCGTTTCGGACTGAATGCCGAGATCGGACAAATCAGCCTGTCTTTCAACTATGACTTAGGATTAAAAGACATGTGGAAAGGATTCGAGCAGGCCGGGCTTTATAAACAGTTGAGAAACCGGAACGCAACTTTGGCAATCGGATATAAGTTTCAGCTATAACAACTATTTCCGGAATCGAACATATAGGTACAAAGAGATAATTTGTATATTTGCCCCCCGCAGACTGAAATAATAAACAAATGAAACAGTACAACTTTGACGAGGTCATCGAACGCCGGGGCACCAATTGCATCAAGTTTGATACCTTAAAGGAACGATTCGGCAATGAGAACTTGGTTCCCCTTTGGGTTGCCGACATGGATTTCCGGACACCGGACTTTATAGTCGATGCTATCAGGAAACGTTGCGAACACGAGATCTTCGGATATACATACGGATCGGACTCTTACTATAATAGTATTATCGAATGGGTGCATTATAAACATAACTGGAAAATACAGCGTGAATGGCTTAGCTACATTCCCGGCATTGTAAAGGGAATCGGTTTCGTCCTTCAGTGTTTCACCCAACCGGGCGACAAAGTGATTATCCAGCCACCGGTTTACCATCCGTTCCGTATCGTTCCGGAAAGCATGCACCGCGAAGTGGTGTACAACCCGCTGAAAATGGTGGATGGCGTCTATGAAATGGATTTCGACAACCTGGAATCGGTGATAGACGACCGGTGTAAAGTCTTGATCCTTTGCAATCCTCATAATCCGGGCGGCATTGTCTGGAAAAAGGATATGCTGGTCCGGTTAGCCGAGATTTGTGCCAAACATCATATTTTGGTTATTTCGGATGAGATCCATGCAGAGATGGCCTATCCGCAATATACGCACCATCCGTTTGCAACGGTTTCCGAAGCGGCAGCCAATTGCAGCATCACCTTTATGGCACCGAGCAAGACCTTCAATATTGCCGGTATCGTAACCTCCTATTCAATCGTTCCCAATGCCGGGATACGGGAGCAGTTCTACTCCTTTATGGAAGCCGGCGAGTTCGGCGACGGAACAATCTTCGCTTATACGGCAACGGAAGCAGCCTATACTTACGGTGCGGAATGGTTACAGCAGATGCGGATGTACATAACGGAAAATGTACGTTTCGTGGATGATTACCTGAAAGCCAACCTGCCGAAAATAAAAGCATATCCTCCGCAAGCATCTTTCCTTATCTGGCTGGATTGCCGCGACTTGAAACTGAGCCAGCCGGAGCTGGTCAGCCTCTTCGAGGAAAAAGCCGGCCTGTTGCTGAACGACGGAAGTATGTTCGGTCCCGGCGGCGAAGGTTTTATGCGTCTGAACATCGGTTGCCCGCGTTCAGTCCTGAAAACGGCTCTGGAAGCGTTGAAGAAAGCAATCGGTAAGAAATAAAAATTCAACCGAACGCAGATAACGCAAAGTAACGCTCGTCTGTGTCATCTGCGTCCGGTAAATGCTGACTTTTGGCACACCGCCTCATTCATTCTCCCCAGATAATCACAACGGATGATCATGTCCGAAACGGTCCATGCATCTTTGGCAAACCGGAGTTCCTCATCCGAAACATCCCCCGCATCTCCTACCACTTTGTAATTCGGATCAATGGCAAAAGCCTTTTTGTCGGGGTCCAGAATGCTGCGTCCCAATCCTTTCCAGGCATAATTATCCAGCCCGAGAAGAGACAGCAGTGTCGGATAAATATCAACCTGCCCCATCACTTTTTCATAGCGCATGCCCACCGGTGAGTTTATTATAATCAAAGGAGTAAACTGCTGATCCGAGACAATGCCTTTCCCCGCTTTCGTATCACAGAGCATACTCCGTGCATCGGCAAGGCCTTCATGGTCACCGGTTACGACAACCATCGTATTATTCAATATCCCCGACTGTTTTAAACGCTCGATAAAAAGACCGATTGCCCTGTCCGTGTAATTCGCCATCGTCATGTAATCATTCATCCGCTGAGGGATCTCAGCGGAAAAAAATATATTTTTTAATTCTTTCGGTAGAATAAACGGGTTGTGGCCGGAATAGGTCACACATTGCAGGAACGTATGTCCATCTTTGTTCCATACAACCTCATCTTCAATCTTATCGGCACACTGGCGGAAGAAAGAGACATCTCCTAATTTTTTATGAGGTCCGACACGCTCATCAAGGATAAAGCTTTGTTTATCCAACAGTTGGTCATAGCCAAACATCGGAGCGACAATATTCTGGTTCCAGACAATCCTTTTATCAACCGTAAGCCCGTAAGCCCGTGCTCCCGGATATTTTTCTTTAAACGCCTTAACGACAGAAGGGTAATAAGAAGAGGGAAACTTAGTGCTATAGGCACCGTTCGCAATCGGTAACAGCCCCGTATCGAACAGAAGTTGGGCATCGATCGAACGGCCTCCTTTTACCTGTGTCAGGACATAAGGCGCATATAGCGTGGTCGAGTCTTTCAACAATTTATTCAGATAGGGGGTTATTTCATTGCCTTCCACCGTCTTTTCCAACACCCAACTTTCCAGAGATTCGGCTAAAATCAAAATACAATTATCGCGTACCTCGATCTCAATCGGTAACGGTTTCCAGGCCGGTTTATCCGCCAACCAGGTATTGATATGCTTCTCTATTTCGGGCGTGTACACCACCTGTTCGCGTAAATAATCATAATAAAGCGAACCGAAAACAGTGTACATAGGAGTCCCGCAAGTATGCATATTGGCATTTTGAAGGGATTCGAAAGCTGCTTTATATCCCCTCTTCATTTCGATCAACCCGAACGAGAGCAGGCCGGTAACCAGAATCAGGAGGAAATAACGCAGCGGGAACCGACTTCCCGGAACTTCCGCACTTTCATTCCGACCGTATTTCCACCATACAAATCCGGCAAACAGAGTGGAAAGAGGGAAAAACAGATCCGTCCACCGCGAAGCATCACAGACACTTGCTGTGAAATCTTTCAGATTCCCGGCCAGCATATAGCTGCTTAAAGGGATAGCCGTAAAATAAGTCCGGAAATACATCAGGTTAGTAACCAATAACAAATCGACCAGTACAAAAATAGCAAGCGTCGTCTTAACCGCCCGGAAACAGACAAGAGGCAATAATAAAACCAATGTCACCAATACAGCATCCAGATAGGTTTCAATCCTTGAGCAAGAGGCAAAGGTCGTCTGCAGGCACCACAGAAAATCAAAAAAGAAGAATTTAGCGACTAAGCAAATGAAAAAAAGATACAGTACTTTACTGTAAAGTCTATTACCAAACATAAGTAAACACTTTAATTAGACAACACCCATATAACAATGTTTGAGACGGCAAAGATAACTATATTCTATCTTAATTCCATCTCAAAACATTACATATCTTTATTTTTCAAAGATTAAGAACACAAAATCGGAAATTATGCGTAAATTTGTCATCGTTTTATTTATCACAAAAACAATTTTATAATGAAAATTACAGCAAATAAGTTCGTTGCAGTTACTTACGACCTGAACGTAGGCGAAGGCGAAGAACGCGAATTGATGGAAAGAGCAACAGCCGAAATGCCTCTGAAATTTATCTTCGGCACAGGCGCTATGCTCCCCGCTTTTGAAGACGCTCTGAAAGACCTGGAAGTAGGCAACAAATTTAACTTCTCTATAGCTCCGGCTGATGCATACGGCGAGTATGTGGAGGAACACGTTTTGGACCTGCCGAAGAATATTTTCGAAGTGGACGGCAAGTTCGACTCGGAAATGATCAAAGAAGGCAACACGGTTCCGATGATGGATTCAAACGGTAACCGCATGAACGGTTCTGTTTTAGAAGTGAAAGACGATGTAGTCGTAATGGACTTCAATCATCCGTTGGCAGGCGAAACACTGCATTTCAGCGGTGATGTTATCGATGTACACGAACCGACAGCCGAAGAAATAGCAGCTCTTTCTGCTCCGGCAGGAGGATGCGGTTGCGGATGCGACGATTGCGGAAGCGATTGTGGAGACCACAATCATGATGGTGGATGTGGATGCGGCGGTTGCCACTAATATAAGGTGAATACGTTCGGAAACATATACAGACTGACCTCTTTCGGAGAATCGCACGGTCCCGGAATCGGAGGCGTGATTGACGGATGCCCGGCCGGGATCGAGCTGGACACGGCTTTTATCCAAAGCGAACTGAACCGCCGTAAGCCGGGACAGTCCAAGATCACAACTCCACGTAAGGAAGACGACGAAGTACAGTTTCTTTCCGGCATTTATGAAGGGAAGACGACTGGTACTCCGATCGGCTTTATCATCTGGAACAAGAATCAGCATTCGTCGGACTACGACAATATGAAGAGCGTCTACCGCCCTTCACATGCCGATTATACCTATCAGACAAAATACGGGATCCGTGATCCCCGGGGCGGCGGACGTTCGTCGGCACGCGAGACAATCGCGCGTTGTGTTGCTGGTGCAATCGCCAAGTTAGCACTCCGCCAGAAAGGGATCAGCATCCAGGCTTATACTTCCCAGGTAGGAAACATCAAGCTGGAAGGTTCTTATGCGAATTATGATCTCAGTAAGGTGGAAGATACGGCCGTACGATGTCCCGACGCGGCAACAGCGGCCGAAATGGAAGCACTGATAGCAGAAGTCAAATCCAAAGGCGATACGATCGGCGGTGTCATCACATGTGTAGCCAAAGGGGTTCCCGTAGGGCTGGGCGAACCGGTTTTCGGGAAACTGCATGCAGCGTTAGGACATGCCATGCTGACGATCAATGCCGTAAAAGGTTTTGAGTATGGCGATGGTTTCGATGCTGCCTTATACCGGGGATCGGAACGAAATGACCGTTTCTTTAACGACAACGGGCATATCAACACCCGCACCAACCATTCCGGTGGAATCCAGGGAGGTATCTCGAACGGACAGGATATTTACTTCCGCGTCGCCTTCAAATCGGTTGCCACGATCCTGATGGAACAGGAAACGGTTAATATGGATGGCGAAGATACGATATTAAAGGCTCGTGGCCGCCATGACCCGTGCGTCTTGCCACGTGCAGTGCCTATCGTCGAATCGATGACTGCGATGACATTACTGGATTATCTGTTGCTACAAAAGACAAGGGAATAATAATGTGCCAATTATTCAATGTGCCAATATGCCAATGAAAACAGCAATCGTTTGTATTATAATTGGCACATTGGCATATTTGCACATTGATACATTATTATTCATGATGGTACGGTTCATTATTTAGGATCGTCATCGCCCGATAAATCTGTTCGACAAAAATCAAACGAATCATCTGGTGGGAAAAGGTCATTTTACTCAATGATATTTTCTCGGCAGATGCTTTGTAAACAGCCTCACTGAAACCATACGGGCCACCGACGACAAAGACCAACCGCTTCGGAACGGTATGCATCTTCTTTTCGAGATACGCGGAAAACTGCATAGATGTAAACTCTTTTCCTTTTTCATCCAACAAAACCAAATAATCTCCGGGTTGCAACGCCTTCAGTATCAGTTCTCCCTCCTTCTCTTTCTGCTGCGGTTCGGACAGGTTCTTGACGTTCTTGATGTCGGGAATCACTTCCAGTTCAAAGGGGATATAATGGACCAGACGGTTCTTATATTCATTGATCGCTTCTACAAAATAGCCGGCATCCGTCTTACCTATCACAATTAGCGCAATTTTCATTCGTTTACATTTTAGAGATTGAAGGCGCTAAATTACAGGAAAAAATACATACCTTTGCATGATAGTACTCATAAAAAGAGGAGATAGCTTATGAAACGATTATTTCTTACGTTGGCATTGGTTCTCTCGGTTCTGAGTGTGATGGCTGCCGATATCGCTCCGATTTCGAATGCTTTCAAGGGAGGCAACGCCTCGTCGCTCAGCGGATCAATGGACAAGGAAGTCGACATGGCCCTACCGGGTTCGTCCAAAAAGTGCAACGCAAACGATGCTGTTTCAATGCTGAATGCCTTCTTCGGAAGTCATAAACCGACAGGATTCACAGTCGTGCATCATGCTGATAAAAAAGAGAATGGTTTCTTTGTCGGCAAACTGCCTACCGCATCCGGTGAATACCGCGTAAACGTGACCTACCGGGCGGAAGGAGACAAAGCGATTATACAATCTGTCAGAATAGAATAATAAAGGATATGAATTTAAAAGAAACAAAAGAACAACTGATTGCGGAACTGATCCGCCTGGCATTTGCAGAAGATATAGGTGATGGCGACCATACAACGCTGTGTTGTATCCCGGCAACGGAAATGGGTAAAAGCCAACTGATCGTAAAAGAAGACGGTGTATTGGCCGGTGTCGAAATGGCTGAACGCATCTTCCGGGCTTTCGATCCAGATTTGAAAATGACGACGTTTATACAGGACGGGACTGAAGTGAAGAAAGGCGATATTGCTTTCGTCGTAGAAGGAAAAGTGCAGTCTCTCTTGCAGACCGAACGCCTGATGCTGAACGTGATGCAACGCATGAGCGGTATCGCAACGACTACACGCAAATACGTAAAAGCGCTGGAAGGCACGAAAACACGCGTGTTGGATACGCGTAAAACGACTCCGGGTCTGCGCATGATCGAAAAGGAAGCGGTTAAAATCGGCGGCGGTGTAAATCATCGTATCGGTTTGTTCGACATGATTCTGCTGAAAGATAACCATGTGGATTTTGCCGGAGGCATCGAAGCGGCGATCACACGTTGTCATCAATATCTGAAAGAGAAGAACAAGGATCTGAAGATCGAAATCGAAGTCCGTAACTTCGACGAATTGCAGGAAGCCATGCGTGTCGGCGGCATCGACCGCATCATGCTGGACAACTTCAATATCGAGAATACGAAGAAAGCTGTCGAAATGGTTGCCGGTCGTTACGAGCTGGAATCTTCCGGCGGTATCACCTTTGCCACACTTCGCGACTATGCGGAATGCGGTGTCGACTATATCTCGGTCGGAGCACTGACCCACTCCGTCAAGGGTCTGGATATGAGCTTCAAGGCTTGCTAAAAAATAAAAGAGGAGGCGGATGATTAACTTGTCCGCCTTTTTTATATCTTTGGGGCATTATTAACAATCAAAATAATTAACTATGAGCAAAATACCTGCAAAACAAGTTTATTACACTAAAAAGACTTCGCTAAGAAAGAATCGAAGACTATTAAAAGCAATCTATTTAGAAATCAGTAAATATGGCCTCGATTTATCTAAGTTAGTCTTCGCCGGTGTTATTTTAGTAAACATCATGAGCCTTGATGTCAATAAATTCTTTATTTTTGTTCTTGGAACTATTGCGGTTACGTTATTGGCTTGTATTAGTTTTATCTTATTTATAAAAGGAAAGGAGTAAATTATGACTTTTATCTATTTATGTAGTACGATTATTATTTTTGGAGGTGCATTCCTTATCTTTTTACTCACTCCGAAAGGGAAAAGATGGCTTAATGGAGATTGATTATCATCACAGCTGTTAAGGGCGAGCGAACCCCGCCCTTATAAGATACGTTTTACGACATTGTTATCTAATAGGTATTGCTGCCCGCTTTCGGGACATACGGCAATACCTTTTTCGTTGAAATCGAGACGATGGCCGTATTCGCTTACCCAGCCGATCTGAACGGACGGATTACCGACAACCAAGGCATAAGGGGAAATATCTTTGGTTACAACAGCCCCTGCACCGATCATAGCATATTCACCGATAGAATGGCCACAAACGATGGTTGCATTCGCTCCGACAGTCGCCCCTTTGCCGATATGGGTTTTCTGATATTGGTTCTTGCGAACGACGGCACTACGAGGATTGATCACATTGGTGAATACGCAACTGGGACCTAAAAAGACATCGTCTTCACACGTCACTCCGGTATAAACGGATACGTTATTCTGGACTTTCACATTATTCCCGAGAACCACTTCCGGCGAGATCACTACATTCTGTCCGATGTTACAGTCCTGCCCGATCGTACAACCGGACATGATATGCGAGAAATGCCAGATACGGGTATTATCACCGATCGTGCATCCGGGGTCGATAACCGCTGTTTCGTGTGCCTGATAAGCTGCCATTTATTTATAGATTAAGAAGATTGTCGGTTTCTTACTCAGATCGGGCACTTTACCGGCCCATTCCTTTACCGGACGCGTGTGGATATATTCATCCTCACAGGTTATGTTCGATGCAATACAAAGTTTAGTGGACGGGCGACAGGTACGAATCAGCTCTTCCGCCAGCTTGTTGTTGCGGTAAGGCGTTTCGATGAACAACTGCGTCTGGTTCTCCGAATAGATACGGCCTTCCAGTTTCTTGATCGTGTTGGTCCGTTCCGAAGCGTCGATCGGCAGATAGCCGTGAAAAGCGAAGCTCTGGCCGTTAAAGCCGGACCCCATAACCGACATCAGGATGGAAGACGGTCCCACTAACGGGACCACTTTGTAGCCCTTCCGTTGTGCAATCGCCACAACATCCGCACCCGGATCGGCAACAGCCGGACACCCCGCCTCCGAAATCACGCCGACCGATTCACCTTTTGCCAAAGGGGCCAGATAACCGGCCACATCTTCGGATGAGGTATGCTTGTTCAATTCGTAAAAAGTCAGGTCGTCTATCACGATAGACGGCTCCATCTTCTTCAGGAAACGACGTGCCGTACGCACATTCTCCACAATAAAATGGCGGATGGAAAGGATCACTTCGCGGTTGTATTCGGGAAGAACCCGGCGGTGTTCAACGTCGCCAAGCGTAACCGGTATGAGGTAAAGAGATGCTTGCATAATTCATAAATCGGATATGCCGGACCGATGACCGTTTTTTATTCGATACAAAAATAGTACTTTTGTGCCAAACAAGCAGAATAAGATGGCACTTCCTATAGATTTTATCACACGTACCCGCGCATTACTGGGAAATGAGTTCGACAGGTTAGAGGCTGCGTTAGGGGCCGACGTCCCCGTCAGTATCCGTATAAACGAGAAGAAAGGGACACCTGCTCCCCAAGCAGGAGCGCCGGACAACCGGGTTGCCTGGTGCGAAACGGGCTATTACCTACCGGAACGGTTGTCGTTCACATTCGACCCGCTGTTCCACGCCGGAGCCTACTACGTGCAGGAAGCCTCCTCCATGTTCCTCGAACAGGCGATACGGAATTATGTAAAAGCGCCGGTCCGGTGCCTCGACCTGTGTGCCGCTCCGGGTGGAAAATCGACACACCTGCTCAGCCTGCTGCCGGAAGGAAGCCTGCTTGTCAGCAACGAAGTGATCCGCAGCCGGAGTAACATCCTGGCTGAAAACATCGCCAAATGGGGAAACCCGAACAGCATTGTCACCAATAACGATCCGGAGGAGATCGGCCGTCTTACGCATCTGTTCGACGTGATCGTCACCGACGTGCCCTGCTCTGGCGAGGGTATGTTCCGCAAAGACACCGACAGTACAGGCGAGTGGAGCGTGGCCAACGTCGAACTCTGTGCCGGACGCCAGCGCCGTATCATCCATGACATCTGGAACGCCTTGAAACCGGGCGGCCTGCTGGTCTACAGCACCTGCACCTACAATACCGAAGAGGACGAGGAAAACATACATTATATAATTGAGGAATTAGGCGCCGAAGCCCTGTCCATTCCGGTGAAAGAAGAATGGCAAACGACCGGCCCGCTCAAATACGATCACCCGGTCTACCGCTTTTTCCCGCACAAGACTAAAGGCGAAGGCTTCTTCCTGGCCGTCCTCCGGAAAGCCGAAGGGGAAACGGAAGAGATACGGTTCAAAAGTAAAAACAAAAAGGAGAAAGGGAAAGCCGTACCGGCCACGCCCGAAGCTGTCAAATCGTATCTATCGGATGCCGACCTGTTTTCATCCGAATGGAACGGCAATTTCCTCCGGATGCATCCCGAATCCGTCCGACAGGTTTATCCGCTGCTCCGCGAACACCTGCGCATCCTCTCCGCCGGCATCTGCATCGGCGAAGCCAAAGGAAAAGACTTCATCCCTGCCCAAGAGCTGGCGCTCAGTACCGCTTTGCATCCGGACGCCTTCCCTTCGGTCGAGCTGGACTGGGACAACGCGATCCGGTATCTGAAAAAAGAAGCCCTTCTCCTGCCCGATGATACGGAAAAAGGCTACGTATTACTTCGCTATAAAGGATTCCCCCTCGGCTTCGCCAAGCATCTCGGCAACCGGGCCAACAACCTTTACCCGCAGGAATGGCGCATCCGCACCAGCTATATACCGGAGAAGGTGACGACGTTGTTATGAAGAATGATTCATTTTTTGACAGATATGAACGATTTCAACATGCTTGAAATCTATACTGCAGCGGCCACATGCCGACACAAACATTAACACCTTGTATTTGTATATGTCCCTTAACTTTACTTTATTTGCTCTCTCAATTTTCTGAAACAGATTAATAAATTTATGGAGAAAAAACATCAGTACCAAGGATTAACCAAACAAGAAGTAGAAGAAAGCAGGCGCCTTCATGGCGAAAACATCCTTACCCCACCGGAGAAAGCCTCCTTGTGGAGCCAATTCATCGAAAAGTTTAATGACCCGATTATAAAGATTCTGCTGGTAGCCTGGCTACTGTCGATGATTATAGCAGGCGTTCATTGCTGGGGACCGGAAGCGAAAGGCTTTACGGCATTCCTCGAACCGATCGGCATTTTCTTTGCCATCATGCTGGCGTCTTGCGTCGGTTTCTTTTTTGAAGTGAAAGCGAACAAGGCTTTTGACGTGTTGAATACAGTCAACGACGATATCTTTGTGAAGGTGATTCGCGAAGGGAATATCTGCCAGGTTCCGCGAAAAGAGGTGGTTGTCGGTGATATCGTCGTGTTGGAAACAGGCGAAGAAGTACCCGCCGACGGACACCTGCTGGAAGCGATCTCCCTGCAAATTAACGAATCGACACTGACCGGCGAACCGGTTATCAGCAAAACGACAAACGAAGCGGACTTCGACGAAGAGGCGACCTATCCTTCCAATGTGGTGATGCGCGGAACGACTGTCGTTGACGGGCACGGCGTAATGGAAGTTGAAAAAGTAGGCGATGAAACCGGATATGGGAAAGTATATGAAGGCTCGCAGATAGAAAACAATATCGACACGCCGTTGCAGATCCAGCTGGCCGGACTGGCGAAAGTGATCAGCAAAGCGGGTTATACGATTGCGGCCATCACTTTTATAGCGCTGCTGACAAAGCTTTTGCTGGCTTCATCCGGAATGCCGGTCATGGACCTGATTGCCCATATCCTGAATATATTCATGGTTGCGGTTACGTTGATCGTCGTATCCGTGCCGGAAGGGCTGCCGATGAGTGTGACCCTCAGCCTGGCGCTCAGCATGAACCGTATGCTGAAAACAAACAACCTGGTCCGCAAGATGCATGCTTGCGAAACAATGGGGGCAACGACTGTTATCTGCACCGATAAAACAGGGACGCTTACCCAAAACCAGATGCAGGTGTACCAGACGAATTTCTATAACCTGAAAGACCAGAAGTTAGAGGACGACGAGCTGAGTAATCTGATTAAGGAAGGCATATCGGTCAACTCGACCGCTTACCTCGACTTCTCGGACGAGAAAATAAAGACATTGGGGAATCCGACCGAAGCAGCCCTGCTGTTATGGCTGAACGGCCAGCACCAGAATTACCTGGAAATAAGGGAAAACGCACGGGTGGTGGATCAGTTGACCTTCTCCACCGAACGGAAATATATGGCGACAGTCGTACAATCGCCTTTATTGGGCAAGCGGGTACTGTATGTCAAAGGCGCACCGGAAATCGTGCTGGCTAACAGCAACCGGGTGGCGATCGACGGAACCTATAAAACAGTCGAGGCTTGCCGGACCGGTATTGAACAGCAATTACTGGACTACCAGAACCAGGCAATGCGCACGTTGGGATTTGCCTACCAGATACTCGAGGACGGACAGGATGCGGCGTTCTTCGCCGACGGCCGATTGCATAACACAGACCTCACCTATTTGGGAATCGTCGCCATCTCCGACCCCGTGCGTGCAGATGTGCCGGCAGCCGTACAAAGCTGTCTGGATGCAGGCATCGACATTAAGATCGTAACCGGCGACACGCCGGGAACGGCTAAAGAGATCGGACGCCAGATCGGTATCTGGAAGCCTGAAGATACGGAACGTAACTGGATCACCGGACCAGGCTTCGAAGCCTTGACGGATGAGGAGGCATTGGATCGGGTACTCAACCTGAAAATCATGTGCCGCGCCCGCCCCACCGACAAACAGCGCCTCGTGCAGTTGCTGCAACAGAAAGGGGCCGTAGTCGCCGTAACGGGTGACGGGACCAACGACGCGCCTGCCCTGAAAGCGGCACAAGTGGGCTTGTCTATGGGAGACGGGACATCTGTCGCAAAAGAAGCAAGCGATATTACCATCCTGGATAACTCGTTCAGCAGCATTACCCGTGCGGTGATGTGGGGACGTTCTTTATACCGGAATATCCAGAAGTTCCTGTTGTTCCAGCTGACCATCAATGTGGCAGCTTGTCTGATCGTACTGTTGGGCTCGTTACTCGGAACCGAATCGCCGCTTACCATCACACAGATGCTTTGGGTGAACCTGATCATGGATACATTCGCGGCCGGAGCATTGGCATCGTTACCGCCTAACGAACGGGTCATGAAAGACAAACCTCGTCGGAGCGGAAAGAATGGAGACTTTATCATCACTCGCCCGATGGCCTACAATATATTCGGTGTCGGACTGGCATTCGTCATTGTACTGATGGGGATTCTGCTTTATTTCCACGCACAAGACGGACTGACACCGCACGACCTGTCCTGGTTCTTTAGCTTCTTCGTGATGCTCCAATTCTGGAATATGTTCAACGCAAAAGCATTTATGGAAGGCAGTTCGGCATTTGCCAACCTGAAAGAGAGCAAGAGCTTCCTGCTGGTCGCACTGCTCATCATCATCGGACAATACCTGATTGTTACTTTCGGAGGCGAAATGTTCAGCGTTATCCCGTTGTCCTTAAAAGACTGGGGAGTTATCATCGGTTCAACTTCACTGGTTCTCTGGGTCGGGGAAATCGGACGATGGATAGGAAGGCTAAAGAAAAGATAAACGAAATATTCGGATGAAGGATATAAATCGTTGCAAATAACTTGGTCACATAAAGGATTATCTTTACTTTTGCTTGGACAGAAAAATTAAGAACAAAAAATATGAAGATAACAATAGACAACGGGAAAGAAACAGTCATCAGTCTTTCCGGCGAATTGGATACATTGACCTCCGTCGATCTTGAAAAAGAGATCGCGCCTATCCTGCACGGAGAGGCAGAGGCAGTCGTTCTGAACGGGGCGGAACTGACCTACATCAGTAGTGCCGGCCTTCGCCTGCTCCTCACGCTGCAAAAAGGGATGAAAGCCAAAGGGGGAACTTTCCGGTTAAAGAATATCCAGAAAGACATCATGGATATACTGAACATCACCGGGTTCTCATCCATTCTCACGATCGAATAACAAGCGTCCCTATCCCGGCAGATGACAAACACGCTAATTATAAAAAACGAACTGGAGCAGTTAACCCGTCTATACGCGTTTCTGGACCGGCAAGCTGTTGCTTACGGGCTGGAAGAACTACAATTGATGCAGGTCAAGCTGGCACTTGAAGAAGCTGTGACGAACGTCATCCTGTACGCCTATCCGGATAAGAAGGATCAGGATATCCGCATCGATATGAGCTACGAAAACAAACGGCTGACAATCGTCATAACAGATACCGGCACGGATTTCAATCCGCTGGAAAGACAGGAACCGGATCTGACACTTTCGCTGGAAGAGCGCCCGATAGGCGGACTCGGAATCTATCTTGTCAAACAACTGATGACGGAGGTCACCTACAGTCGTTCAGCAGGAAAGAATATACTTACAATGACAAAAGACATGCATTGATATGGCAGATTTCGACATTAAAGAAATAGCATCACTCAAAGTGAGGCTGCAAATTGTAGAGAAGCTTGTATTAGTCGACTGGATATTGATTATCCTGTCGATGTATTACGACTGGGGAGGATGGATCGCCACCTTGATCGTTGCCCAATTCATCCTGTATATCTACAAGGGGAAACTGCGCAAACAGCTGAAACAAAAAGAGTATCTCGCCAAAGTCGTGGAAGAACGGACAATCGAGCTCCGCATCCAGCGCGACCAGGTGCTGAACGAATCCAAAAAACTGTCCGATGCCCTCGATGCCTTAGCTAAGGCGCAAGACGAGCTGGTCCGCAAAGAGAAACTGGCGACGGTCGGACAATTGACGAAAGGTCTGGTTGACCGTATCCTGAACCCGATCAACTACATCAATAACTTTGCCGGGCTTTCCGCCGGTATGATCAAGGACCTGAAGTCGAATATCACAAACGAACGGGAAACCATGTCTAAAGAGAATTATGACGACACGATCGAGATTCTTGACATGATCAACAGTAACCTCCAGAAGATAAACGAACATGGTTGCAACACGGTCCGGATCGTCAAGGCAATGGAAGAACTGCTGAAAGACCGGCATGGCGACGTCACTTCCACCGACATCGGAAACCTCTGCAAGGTAAATGTAGATGTGATCAACAAGTTATTCAAGGAAGACATTGAAAAGAATAAGATAGAGATCGAGCTTCTGTGCCCGGAAGAGCCGGTAATGGCGGAGATCAACATCGAACAAATGAACAAAGTAATGCTCAGCTTGCTCAAAAACAGCGTATATGCATTGCTGAAGAAGTTGCAGAAGCAGGAATTCTCTCCGCTCATCACCATCCAGGTGGAAAAACGGCTGAACGGAACGGTTTTCCTCTCTATCCGCGACAACGGTATCGGTATCGAAGACAGCATAAAAGCCCGGATATTCGAACCGTTCTTTACCACGAAGCCCACCGCCGAAGCGGCCGGTGTCGGCTTATACCTCTGCCGGGAAGTGATCCTGAACCATCAGGGCTCTATCATTGTAAAGAGCGAGAAGGATAACTTTACCGAATTTATGATTACGATTCCTATCTACCAAAAGAGCAACGACAATGGATGATAACAGTAGAAATGAGTTAGAACGTCTGAGAAAACAGATCAGCCAGCAGGAAAAGATGGCATCACTCGGACTGTTGAGCGCCGGTATCGCACACGAGATACAGAACCCGCTTAACTTTGTGATCAATTTCAGCAAACTATCGCGCAAGTTGTTGGAAGATATGGAAGATGTTCTGGATGAACTGGAGAGCAAACTGCCGGAAGATGCAGACGATGAAATCCGGGAAATCATGGACGACCTGAAAGAAAACATGGTCAAGATCGAGGATAACGGGAACCGGGCTTCAAGCATTGTCCGGGGCATCCTGCTCTATTCACGCGGAAAAGACGATGAATATATCCCGACCAATCTCTGCCAGTTGACAAAAGAATATGTCTGGCTATCCTACCATGCTGTGCGTGCCAACAACAAGAGTTTCAATGTTGCCATCAAAGAGGAATATGACGAGACACTTCCGCCGGTCAAAGTGATCCCGCAAGATTTCAGTCGCGCGGTCCTCAACCTGATGAACAATGCCTGCTATGCTGTGTTCAGCAAATCAAAAGGCGTCACGGAAAACCCTTACAGCCCGACAATCCAGGTCAGCCTGAAGAAAGACGGAGACCAGGTACGCCTCGTGATCGAAGACAACGGGTCCGGCATTACCCAAGAGGTAAAGGAGAAGCTCTACACCCCGTTCTTCACTACCAAACCGGTAGGCGAAGGAACCGGACTCGGCCTCTCCATCACCAAATCAATCATCGAACAAAAACACAACGGAACAATCGAGATGGAATCCGAACCGGACAAGTTCACCCGTTTCACCATCACGATTCCGATTCAATAATCAGAGAAACAATGCTGCTATGGCTATAAAAATATTAAGTGTAGACGACGAACTGGACCTGGAAATACTGCTTACCCAATATTTCCGTCGCAAGATAAAGAAGGGCGAATATGAATTCCACTTCGCCCACAACGGACTGGAAGCGCTCCAGATGCTGCTTGCCACACCGGACTTCGATGTGATCCTGAGTGACATCAATATGCCGGAGATGGACGGACTGACGTTGCTCACGAAGATTAACGAGATGCGTAACCCGGCCCTCAAATGTATTATGGTATCGGCTTACGGCGATATGGAAAACATCCGTAGCGCGATGAACCAGGGAGCGTTCGACTTCACTACGAAGCCGATCAACCTGGAAGACCTCGAACGGACGATCGAAAAGGCGGCCGAACAGATCGCTTTCATCAAACAGGCGCAAAAGGAACACACGCAGTTGGAATCCATCCAGAACGACCTACATGTCGCCCAGGAGATCCAACAGACAATCCTGCCTAAGACATTCCCCCCGTTCCCGGAGCTGAAATCATTCGACCTGTATGCCTATATGAATGCGGCCAAATATGTGGGAGGCGATTTCTACGATTTCTTCCGCATCGGGCAAGACCGTTTGGGCTTTGTCATTGCCGACGTATCGGGTAAAGGCGTTCCGGCCGCTATCTTCATGGCGATCAGCCGGACGGTTATACGCGCCATCGCCCTCACTGAAAATTCGGCATCGATGTGCATGCAGCGTTCCAACGCCATACTCTGCCAGGAAAGTGTGAACGATATGTTTGTCACCGTTTTTTACGGTATCCTGAATATCCGGACAGGTGTTGTCACGTATTGCAATGCCGGGCACAATCCACCTGTTCTGATGAAAAAAGACGGTTCCGTGTCCAAAGTCCCGACAACTAACGATCTGGTATTGGGTGCTATCGGAGATGTCAGCTATCATGAGAAGGAATTACGGCTGTCTCCGGGCGATAACCTGTTCCTCTATACCGACGGGGTGACAGAGGCCATGAACACGAAGCACGAACAGTACAGCGAACAACGCCTGCTCGAAAACTGCCGCTCATTGGCGGGGAAAGACCCGAAAGAGGTTGTAGAAAAAATAACCGAAACAGTTGGCGAATTTGTTGTTGGCGCGATCCAATCGGACGATATCACATTGCTTTCGATTGCCTACAAGGGATAAGAAAGTTAATGCTAAAAGCAAAATAGCCCGGCTTTCTTTTGAGAGCCGGGCTATTCTATTATCTAATGTATAGGAATTCTTATTTCAGCAACGCATCACGGATACCCATAATCTCTGCATTTGCAGCTCTGGCTTCCTGAATAGAGTTAACCTTTTCTTTCAACGGAGAGATTGTTTCGCCCAACTGTTTCAGATCAGGATAATAAGCGGCCAAATCTGCAACCACTTCTTCCAACATGCTGACACGTTTTTCCATATTTGCGGAAAGACCTGCAGAAGTAGCATCACCCTGTACAACCAACGTCGGGTTAGCGATCAGGCAAGCATATTCGGCAGAAGCAGCGCCCAACATTTCAACTTCGGCATCTATCTTGTTTTCAGCAGCCATCTTGTCGATGATCTGGTTTTCCTGTTCTTTCAGGAAAGACTGCATTTGTTCTTTAGTAGCATCTTTCGGAGCCTGTTCCTTCAGGATATCCAATACGAAAGATACATTCAGGTCTGTAGCTAACTTGGCAATCACGGCTTCAACCTCAGCAGTCGGCTGGCCAACAGCTTTCAATACGTTATAATCAGCCATGTACATACCCAATGCACGGGCTTTCTGTGTCGGAGTGCTCAATTCGGCAGCCTTGCTAACCGGCACCATGTATTTAACATCACCAACATTTACTTTTACTTCACCTGTAGAAAGGCGATAAGGAATTTCCGAATCCGGCATGTCCTTCAACAATTGAATTGTCTCCTGTTTCAACTCTTCAGTCAACAGGTCTTTCGGAGCCTTACCTGCTATAACAGCAGCTTCTTCAGTCTTTTCGGCTTCCTCGTTTGTTTTTTTGGCTCCGTTGCAGGAAGTCATTCCAAACACTAATGCTGCTACGGCGAGCATGCTTAATACACTCTTTTTCATATTGTATAATTTAATAATTTATTACTCTCGAACCTCAAAATTCGTCCCGTTTCAGGAAACGTCCCGGAAACTCTGCGAATATAGCGATAATCGCCAATAATGCAAAGAAACCTATAACCAATAAATTAAATTTATAAGTAGAAATATGATATCCGGCCCAATTTTTCTCATGACTGTAGAAGGCGGCACGCCCCCAGGCGTTATCCGGCTCCACATAAACCGTCCCGATCAGCGGGTAGATACGGTGGTTCGTTTCCTTATACATATGGCGGCTTCCGGTACCCATTACCAGGTCTTCGATTGCCGTATTATGATGGGCTTTCTTCAACTCCGTCAGCCATTCGGCTCCGTTTTCCCGGCTCCGTTCCTGCTGTACCTGATCGAGATAAGCCGTAAAATTATGCGCCCGCTCATGCAGGGCGGCATCGACTTTATCCAGGTAAGAGAGATAATCCTCATTCGCGGCACGGGGAGCGATACGGGCGGCACGGCTTAATACGACGAGTTCATTCTCTACGGTTTTCCGCTTATCCGGATCATCCTTCCCGGCAAGCTGTTCAGCCAGGCTGCGTACTTCCGGGGAATGCACGTTCTCATAATACTGGGCCAGGTATTTTTCCTTTTCGATCGGGAAGTACGGGCCGTTGTAAGCATTATCCCGGAACTGCTCGACCATTAATGCCTCGAAAGCCCAACGGGAAGGGATCACCTCTCCGATCAACGGCACGATATTCTCATCCGAGGCGCGGGTGTTCAGGTCGTCAAACTTAATAACCAGGCCGCAAAGCAATATCTGCGGGATCAACAGAAGTGGGATCGTAATATAAATGGCAACCACCGAACTCATTGTCTGAGACAGGATCAACCCCGTCAGGTTTGCCAGGAAAGAGGTTGCCCACAAAATAGTCCACCACGTCAGAAACATTTCGCCTCCCACTCCGATAATCGCATTCCCCACCAAGATAAACAATAAGGATTGCAGTCCGGAAACGGTCAGCAGATAAACCATCTTGGATGTCAGATAACTGCTCCGGCTCAACCGGAGGAAATGTTCCCGCTTCAGGATCGTCCGGTCTTTTATGATCTCCTCGGCACTGATACTAAGCCCCATAAAAGTGACAACGATCACCGACATGAAAATATAGGAAACAAAATTCTTATTGGCAAGCAACGTATATTCATCCCCGTCCATATAGCGGGTCAGCATTGCGACGATCAAGGCCAGCAAAGGGGCTTCCAACAGTGTGATAGCTAAATACGGTTTATTCGTCAGCTTCGTACGGATATTCCGTTCCAGAAAGATCAGAAACTGTTTGCACCAGGAAGGTTTCTTTTGCTGGTTTTCCGGCAAAGCCTCTTCCTTTACAGCCGGAAAGACGGGACGGGAATTCAGATATTCCTCGTGCCATTCCTCCGGTGTGAATTTCCGGATATTCGTCTGGTTCCCCGAATCGTCGATCTTCTTGGAATCGATGATATTCAGGATCAGTTCGGGATTGACATTTCCGCAGGCACTGCATACGCTGATATCGGGATCGGTATATTTGGCCGCCTGCTTGAAATAGGTAATGGCTTCGATCGGGTTCCCGTCATAAATCGGATAACCGCCTCTGTCCAACAGCCATAGCCGGTCGAACAATTTATATATTTCAGATGAAGGTTGATGGATATTCACGACCACCAACTTTCCCCGGTGTGTCTGCTCTTTCAGCAACATAATGACTTTCTCGGAATCGGACGATGACAGGCCCGAAGTCGGCTCATCGAGGTACAGGATGGCCGGTTCGCGTATCAGCTCGAGCGCGATGTTCAGGCGTTTCCGCTGGCCGCCGCTGATCGTCTTACGGATCGGGGAACCTACTTCCAGGTCTTTTATTTCTTCCAGGTCCAGCTCCTTCAACACCTTCTCCACACGCTCCCCGATCTCTTTATCCGATAAACGAGCAAAACAGAGACGAGCCGTGTATAACAGATTCTGGTAGACGGTCAGCTCCTCGATCAACAAATCGTCCTGCGGCACGAAACCGATCAACTGACGCGCTTCCGGCGAATCGAGCGGATGGCCGTTCACGGTAATCGTTCCCCGGTCGGGACGGATATTCCCGTTCATAATACCCAACAGCGTAGACTTCCCAACACCGCTACCTCCCATAATGGCAACAAGTTGTCCGGATTCAAGGTTGAAAGAGAAATTATGCAATCCGTTATGGCTATTCTTAAAAGTAAAATCAATATCACGCCCGGCCAGATGGATCACTTCCTTACGCTCGTTCTTATTAAAAACGGTCAGCAGGTCACTGTAGTAGACAGGCAGGAACAGCGGTCCTTTCAACACACTGCTGTGCTGCCAGGCGTAGAACATATCCGGCGAAAGCGGAATATCGTTCATGAACACCTGCCCGCTTCCGTGATAAGTAAAAATCTGCTTGTCAAAGCGGCGGATAAAGAAGACACGGATAAAACCTTCCATGCCTTTCCGCACGATATGGTTACCGGTCGCCTCCTCTTCCCCGCTGATGGTCAGCAAAGACGAAGAAGGTTTGCCCGTAATGAAAGCGAGCGAGTCGTCGAACTCCTTCTGCGGAATCGCAAAAATATCGGCAACCAGGCGGAACAGTTCCAGGTGATTCTCCGCCTCTTCGCTGTTCGTATAGGCAAACTCCACAAAGCGGATCAAAAGAAGCAACTGCTCTTCCGCACGCAATTTCACTTTCATCTGCTCGCAGATATTACGGACAATCTGCTCCTTGTCAAGCACAAAGAGCGAATCGTCGTACATCTCGCGCAACGCATTATAAAGTTCGATATATTCTTTATGGGAACGTACTCCGAAGTGACTGGACAGATACGAATGAACGGCACGACTTGCCTGCTCCCTTTCAATCCGCACGGAGGAAGCAAAAATAGCAAATAGATTTAATAAGCCGTTTAATATGGTCTCATTCATTTATTTCGTCAGTGTAAGATGAATTCGAAGCAAAGATAAGTAGAAAATTTGAATGGTAGAGCAGAACGGCGCAAGACAGTTGTGAATAAATGGTTTAAGGCAAAAAGGGGAATAGAGAGCGAAGCCAACGGAAACCACATAAAAAGCCAAATGAAACCGGAGTTATGTTACCATCCCGTTACTTTTATCCCGGTGAGGTGGATGATAGACAATATGCTGATAAACAAGGGAAGAATGGAATTTACGCTTGCAAATGCAGGCGTTTTTTTGAAACGATGAAATATCTCATGAAAAAAGAGGTTTGCCCGGTTTGATTGCGCTGATTGGCTACGTTTTGCATATCTTCTTACAGCTCTACAATGAATAATTTTGTTCACTAAAAATTAGTAGAGTTATGAGGTCAACTTTTAAGGGTGCAAATGTATGGATGACGGCAGCGGAAATCACCGACCTGTTCAATGTGGGAGGCGCACAAGTGAACAACGCCATCAAAAAGATACATCTGCTGAAAAAGCATTGTATGATTCAAAAGGCGAGATATAGTATCCATTGTTCCGCCTTTTGATAAGGATTTTCTAGATATTAATAATATCTTTGTATTATGAGAAAAGTATTTTATTTAGTCTTATCACTTGTAATTGCAAGTTGCACCTCTAATAAGGAACTGCAAGAGAAACTGGCATTTATTGATGTCACCAAAGAATATCCCGAAAAGAAAATTGAGCTCACCGATATTGCGGATGTCTCTTATCTGTACCTCAATTCAAAAAATGATGATTATCTCTATAAAGGTAGCATTGATTATGTAACCGAAAACAATATTATTGTTATAGACCGCTCTCAGAACAGCGTGCTGTTTTTCTCAAAAGAGGGAAATCCCAAATCACATTTTAACCGTAGGGGACAAGGATCGGAAGAATACAGAGATGCATATTCACTAATGTATGACGAAGCAAATGATGAAGTGTTTGTTTCGCCCGACTTTAGCGATCATATTATGGTCTATTCATCATTGGGTGAATTCAAAAGGAAAATAAATTTACCTCAGACGAATGTTAACGGACAAATGGCTTTGTTTGACGATGTGTCCATATTGGTGTATGATAACACGAAATTGTGGAAATCTATCATACAAAGCAATGCCCCAGATATAGTACAAACCATTGATTCAGCTTTCTTTCTTATTTCCAAATTGGATGGTACAGTGCTGGATTATATCTCACTACCAAACAAAAATATAGATCTGAGTTATACAGATTTGAACAGTGTATTTACTAGTCAGGTGAGTTACGGACGTGTGAGAAAGTCGGCGGACGGATTACTTTTATACAATCCTGAATCCGACACCGTTTTTCATTACAGCAAAGAAAAGCATTTAACTCCATATATGTACAAAAAACCAATATTGAGCAGTCAAACCCCAATGACGGTTATGGATATCTGTATGGATGCGGGAAAATATCAGTTTATGGCGGTTTACCCTTATCGGGAAACAGGGAAATCTCCGACACCAAAGTATTATATGCGCAACAAAGCAACAGGAGAACTGTTTCGCCAAAAAATAACTCTTTCCGATTTTGAAGGAAAAGAGTTGTATATCAATCCCCGGCTTTTAAATTATTATGAACATGCATACCACTTTGAACTGGATTTTGCTGAACTCGAAGAAGCATATTACAAAAACAAGCTCAGTGGTAAACTCAAAGAACTGGTTGCTTCACTTCTTGAAGATGAGGAAAGTAATAATGTTTTTGTGTTTGCGGATTTTTATTGATAAAAACACACCTTTTGGGGTTGTTTTCAATATTGGGTGAATTATAAAAAGAATTCCAAAGATTTCCCATATCGTGGGGGAAGTGTACTAAATGAGGCAATATGGCGTGTTGTCCTACTTTAAACAGTGTTTCCGTCTTGCTATCAGTCAGAAGAGTTCCTTGCCATATATTCTGTTGTTTGAGGATTAAATAGTTGTCTGAATAATCTCTATTAGGTATTGCGGATTTACTTCGCTGAAGCAATAAGAGATAAACTACTGTCTTGCCGTATCGTTTCATAAGGCTGTTATCTGCTGTCATAATTGTATTATTAAAGGGTGAGTAACCAAATGATTAAACCGAAAAAAGCAACCACCGAAGCCAAAACGATGATGCAAAGCGCAGAATATCAAAGAAGTTACATTGTCGCTAAATCATTACCAACAATTATCTACCTTTCTACTACATACTATCATTCAGACAGATACAAGTTTTTTAATTATCCTGATACAAAGATAATAAAGATTTAAAGGAATATTTCATTGTTTTGCATCTAAACGATTACTTTCTTCCGTCTAATAGATGAGATTTGTAAGAATGTTTAATTTAAAAGTATAAGATTATGATCAATCATTTAATCCCGATTATTGTTTTGACAGTTCCCTTTATCTTCGTTATCTTTATGGTCTGGATAAAAAGCAATGAAAATCAGAAGCGTAACCAACTGAAAGCTGAACTATACGTGAAAGCACTCGAAAAAGGAGAAAAGTTCCCGGAGGACTTGATCAAAGAGCCGAGTAAGAAGTTCAAATCACTCAAGACAGCGATTCTCCTGATCTCGGTTGGTATCGGCATCTCGATCTTTCAACTGTTCAACTCCAATATGGCAAATACATTCCAAAGTCTGTCTGTCGGCCTGATCCCCCTTATGCTCGGAATCGGTTTTCTGATTATCCATGTTATCTGGGAAAAACACGGAATAGAAGATGAAGATTGACACCCTACTTGTTTCAAAAGTTATCTTGCTGGGTGACCGGAAAGCATTCAACCGGTTGGTTGAAGCCTACCAGTCGCCTGTGCGACGCTTCTTCTTCAACCTGACGGGTGGAGACGAAGAACTGAGCAAAGACCTGGCGCAGGATACTTTTATGAAAGCATGGCTCAACATCGGTTCCTTCCGTTCCATCTCCACCTTTTCGACTTGGCTCTACCGGATTGCGTACAATACGTTTTATGATTATATTCGTAGCCGGAAGCTTTCAGCAGAGCTGGATGTGGAAACATTGGGCGACATCTTGCCAGCCGGCAGCCAGGATAAAGATTTGGGAATTGATTTCACTCGTGCACTTTTACTTCTGCGTGCCGATGAACGGACAGTCGTACTTCTGTTCTACATGGAAGACAAATCAGTCGAAACAATTGCCGGAATCATGAGCATACCACTCGGGACAGTGAAATCCCATCTGTCGCGAGGGAAAAAGAAACTGACAGAGTATTTTAAAAACACGGAGTATAATATATAATGTAACAGTATCAATTATGTCTGACGATAAACAACTATACGACCTCTTTAAAGCGAACAAGGCGGAGTTCGCGGATAACGGCTTTTCTAAACGGGTAATGAGGCGGCTGCCTAAACGGAACAGCCTGTTGCCGCAGATTATTATTACACTCTGCCTGATATCAGGAATGGTCCTGACATTCTGGTTGCAAGGCGATAGCAGCTTGTACAAAGGGATACAGGAAATGATCGTATCACTTAGTTACGCCCAGGTTCCTTCTTTTACAGCCATCAACGATTATATCATAGTCTTGCTCTTAATCGGGAGCATCAGCTTCGGATTGTTGTATTCTTATGATAAAGAATGAGGCAGATTATACGGATCAGTCTAAACCTGAAAATTACAATAACCCTCTTTTTTGGCGTTTTTCTATTTCGTCCGAAATTCTGATCGATTTAGGATTGACTTTTTTCACGGTTTTAGCCTGATCGGATGACAACAGAGAAAATGAGGTGCCGAGCCCATTCCAAAAAGCGTGCAATTTGATTGCTGATAACCGAAAACAGCAGCAAAGTGGTAAACCTTAACTCCCGGAGAATCGAATATTTGAAAATAAAACGGACGGCGTTCCAAATATCCCAAGGAAATTTAGGGGCTTTTTTGCCCTTATGACGGTCCTCTTTTCAATTACGACCGTCCAAATCGCCATTACGACCGTGCTAATCTTCGCGAGCTGCCGAGTGCACTACACATTAGCACGGTCGCGATGGCAAAGAGGACGGTCGTAATGGCGGAAAACGCTCGAAAAAGAGGAAAAAGTCCCTTTTTGAGGTCAAAAAAGCGGATTAACA
>NZ_QUGV01000025.1:58595-83535 GCF_003479205.1 Parabacteroides sp. AF17-28
CGATGGCAAAGAGGACGGTCGTAATGGCGGAAAACGCTCGAAAAAGAGGAAAAAGTCCCTTTTTGAGGTCAAAAAAGCGGATTAACATTTGTTTTGTTTCGGATGTCTTTCGAGTCTAAAAAATGCGTTTTATACAATAAGCCCCCCTGCCGCAGGCTCTCTTTGGGGGATATGTCAAAACGGCCCTGTTCCCGCGCTTGACGCGGGATCGCATTAAAACCGACCGTATAAACAACTGATTGATAAGGCCTGTTCTTTTGCGACCCCGCGTCAAGCGCGGGGACAAGGGACCTTTGACACACCGCCGTTGATAAGTTCCCGGCTTTGCCTCTAAGCTCTAAAACCGTTCGTTAAAACGAAACGGCAAAAGAGAGCCTGCGGCGGGGGCTTATTGTATAAAACGTGTTTTTCAGGTCTAAAAATAGGTCCTAATTCAAACAAATGTCAACCTACTTTTCAGCAGCCAAAAAGGAGCTTTTTCCTATGATCAGGCACCTTATCGCCATGAAGAGGGACTTTATCGCTCTGATCCGGAACTTTATTGCCCTGAAGGTTGACTTCATATAGTACGAAGTCAACCTTCAGAGCAATGAAGCGTTACTTCAAGGGAATTTTCTGCGCACCTCACAGCAACAAGCCCCCAAAATTTCCTTGTGATATTTGGAACGCCGTCCGTCTTCGTTCGCAAATATTCGATTCTCCGGGAGTTAAGGTTTATCACTTTACTGTTGTTTTCGGTTATCAGCAATCAAATTGCACGCTTTTTGGAATAGGCTCGGCATCTCATATTCTCTGTTGTCACCCGAGTGGGTTAAAACCGTGAAAAAAGTCAAACCAAAATCAATCAAGATTTCGGACGAAATAGAAAAACAGTCGAAACAGGGGGTTAATGTATATTTTTCAATTTGCAGAAGGTACAAACATAAGAATATTTGAATCAAAATAGCTGGCTTCGTAGGGGCAGTTCGCGAACTGCCCGGGTAGCGACGACGAGCATATTTGTTGACACGGAGGGCGGTTCGCGAACCGCCCCTACGAGGTCTGTTTGTTTCGCTTTTAACGACAATAACTATTACTTTCTCAAGAGAACCGACGGCCTACGCCTTAGAAGGGCGTTGGCCCTTAAATTAAATTCAAGATTATTTTATCTATAGCATCACACATAAATTCCCTCCTTCTCAATTCTGTTTCTCAACAGAGTATCCATGTGATCACGCAATCGGACTATATCGACATTACAACCGAATAAAGTTTGTAAATCTTCTTTTATGTGTACCAAGGCAAACATATTAGGTTTTGAAGTTTCTAAATAAACATCAACATCGCTATCTTCAGTCTGCTCACCCCGGGCTACAGAGCCAAATATTCCCATACGAGTAATGTTGTACTTAGATGCATTCATCTTCATATAGTCACGTAAAAGATTTATGTATTCTGCTGTTGATCTCATCTTTTCTCATTTGTTTCTACAAAGATATATATTCATGTGGCAAAACCAAATGATGGAGGGTTAATCCATTTAAAAGAAAAAACACCGGACCAAGTTGGCTATCTCTTCTTTAAATACTTGTTTCAGTCCTTGATGTCAAAGAACAAATAATTCTTTTCAAACGAATAATTAAATCATCATAAGTTACAACATCTATTATGTTTGCATATTTTCTTTTAACAATTTCCATATCTCTGATTTGCTGACTGTTCATATTTTTCTCTCTACCTAAAATAAGAAATCCTTTAGGAGAATTTATTTGTAGTTTAATATCTACAGGCAAAACATTCTTGTATTTTTTATTTAAGTCATCTTCGCCTTTTTTCCCTGACTTGATCAAGTTTATTATATATTTTTCAATTTGCATTACGGTATAAGTTACTTCTGTACATGGAATATAATTATCCCGATAAGTTCCTTTTCTAAGAATGGAATCTCTATTAGAGGGTCTCTTTATTTCAAGTATATCTACATTCCCATTTGTGTTTACCAACAAAATATCTATTTCTTTATGATTTTTATCTCCAATATAGTCTTCAATACGAACCTTGCTCAAGTATATAATGTATTGTGGATATAAAAGAAGTATAATCTTTGAAATTTGTTCTTGCCAACTTGACTCAATATATTCTTCTATTTTTTCAGGTTCAAGCATTTCTTCTAATTGATTAAGTATAATTCTATATTTGTGAATATCCAATTCAATAGCATTATCTATTTCTTTTGCGGTTCTAAAATAATGTCCTCTTTTTCTATATGATTCTAACTTTTGTGGATAATTTTTAATTATAGGTAGATGTTGCATGATAGATTGAGTAGACCTGGCCTTTATATATAATGAAAGCTCATATTCATTTGGAAAACCATTAATTATATCATTTAACTGTTCCCATGTTAGCAGCGAACCACTTTGTTCATCTCCAATCGTTATCTCTGCAATTGAGCTATTTATCTGCTCATCCAACAATTGAAAAACAGATGTTTTTTTATCTAAATGCTTTATCTTGAAATAATCAATATTTAAGAGAGGAGGAATCTGTCTTATTCTAAGATTACGAGAGCATGATAAGATACGACCTTCAATTAGAAAACTATCATTATCTTTTTTCCCAAAAATAAATTCATATGATACTTCTTGATCTTCGTTGATCATTGTTAGCAAATCATTTTTTCTAAAATGAAATGTTTTTGATATTATTACCTCTTTGTTCTCTTTAAAAGCTCTTCGAACCCAATCCGTATTTTGATAAGGGAAATAAGACATAACAAGTTTATCATGTCTTTTTGTATAGTAAAAACTAATCATATCCTGAAATTTTTATTATATTAACATCACAAAAATAATAGTTTTTCCTTCTTTTCAAAGAAATCCTGTTCCATCTTTTGAAACAGGATTCTTTTATTCAGAGCAGATTCTTCATCGCTTCATCCATCTGATCATTGCCAAAGCTATCCAGATAAATTTGTGTTACTTTCTCTGAACTATGTCCCAGTGCTTCACTTATCAAAGATGTGTTTACACCAGATCTTTTTAAGACAGTGGCGAAGCTATGACGAGCTACATAGGTTGTCAAGTCAATAGAAACATCTAACTGCTCTCCTATTCGTTTTAAAGTCTTATTGACTTTTGCTATAACCTTGTGTACCCTATTCACTTTTTGTTGCTCTGTCTTGTGGAAAGGGGATAATATTGGGAACAAATACGGATTGTCCTGTTGTTTATACTTTCCAATCAGTTCTACAGCTTGCGATTGCAATGGAACTTTGATTTGCTTCTTCGTCTTTTTGCGGATATAAACAAGCCTATTCTCCATTATGCTATCATCCGTCAATCGTGCTATATCCACAAAATTGATACCTGCCGTCAAATAAGAAAAAGTAAATAAATCAATAGAGAAACATTCAAGCTCCGTTTTTCCCTCATAATTCAACACCTTCAAAATAGCATCTTTTGAGATTGATCGCTTTGCAGGAATTTGGTTCAATTTGGAGACTTTAAACGTATCGAAAGGATAATATTCACGCTTCACTACCTTTTCATCTATTGCAAGGTTGTATATCACTCTTAAATGGCGGAAACGTGTACCTATTGTATTTATAGCAAGACCTTGCGCCTGCAACCACAACTCATACTTCTTAAGCCAAGTTACATCTACATCTGAAAATGGGATATTCAAATGCTTATTAAATTTGAGTAGTGAGTTCATAGTCAGTTTATACATATCTGCATACCTCAAACGATTGGCAGAAACAAGCTGTTGAATATACAAATCAAACATATCCTTCACAGTTTTCCGTCTGATAGGTTTATTAACCTTTTCCATTAAAGTTGTTGCTGTAAATTCATTTGCCATTGCTTTTAGCTCTATAACTTTATCTGCATAGGCTCTCTTTTTCTCTGCAATCAACTTTTCAATATACTCCCTGTTGGGACATTGGGCAGTTGGTTTATTCGCTTTGAAATCCCAATACTTAGGATTAAGTGAAATTCCAAGGCTCTCATATTTACGTTTTCCATCTTTACAGACACGCAACATCAAAGGCAACTCATTGTTTTTCAACACTTTAGACTTGTAGCATACGACATTAATTGTTGTACTCATGGTTTACATCTCAGTTTACATGACACGTGTAAACCCACGAAAAACACAGAAAAAAGCATAAAAAAAGCAGTTACCTAAAAAGATAACTGCTTGATTTTGTGAGCCGAAAGCCGGACTTGAACCGGCGACCTACGCATTACGAATGCGTTGCTCTACCAACTGAGCTATTTCGGCAGCATTTAATTCTTGAATGCGGGCGCAAATATAGTAAGTCTATTCGACATCTGAAAGAAGTTTGGCTAAAAAATCATCTAAATCTGCATCTAAATCTTTCAACAGAGGATCATCCAAGCGCAGATTTTCATCATCGAGGAAGAGAAGTTCCTCAATAACAGAGAAATCCTCATCCGTCAGGCTTACTGAAAACGGTTTCAGGAAACAGGGGTTATCAAATGCTTTTTTGGTAACCAGAACAGCAAGCACGGCTTTCAAGGTTGCAGCGACCTGCTGAGTGAACTGTTCGTCGTCACACGCTACATTCACCCAATCAAAAATGATAGTCTTTTCTACCAGCGCATCTTCTTCATCATAAATCAGCAGTTCTCCGCTCTCAGCATCTACCTGCACATACAGATCACTGTAACAGTTACCGGCTTCGTTCGCAGCGAGCTTATTGATAGCTGAATTGAAGGTCGTTTCTATGACAGCCTGGATCTTTGCATTGTTTGCACTCATATCTTATTATTTATTCTTTAATCGAAACGTCTGCCAAAAGTAATAATAATTCAGAGAATATCGGACTATTATTGTCCAAATTGCTTATTTAGTTTTTGATCGGACCGGATACGCCCGCCAAGAGCCTCAAGATACAGCTGTTGCATTTTCGTATATTTGTAATCCTGCCCCTTCTTACTATTAAAAAGATTATATGATTTAGTCGCCCACTCGAAGGCATCCGCCAGCTGCGTATTCATTTCATAATACAAGGCTAAATTAGAAGCAGCCTTTGCCCGTTCCTTCCAACTCGAAGAATTTGTATAGATATGCCGCCAGCGGAAAGCGGCTTCTTCCCATTTGTCAGACAAGGCATACGCCGTCGCTTCTTTCCAACGGGCACCTTCTCCTTTAAAGAACCAGCGGGTTTCATTTTCCCAGTGAGGGACGAAGTTCGGAGTTACCTTTGCACCGATATACTGTCCGGCAGCCCGGAGAGCTTCATCCGGAGAGGGCAAGTAGAGCTTCAGCAATTCCATATTGTCGGCACTCTCCGACCAAAAAACACTGTCTTCCATATAGACTGTCGCCAACGGATTGTCACGCCCGGGCAGGTAACTACGGACAACGCCGGAAATATGAACATCGACACCGCCTGCAACAAACCCTTCGGCAAAAGCAACCACATCCTTCTCCATCTGGAACAACAAGCGGTCGAAGGATATAATAGCATCCGTACCTGTTTCTTCACAAAGCTCTTTTACCGCTTCGGGAGTCAGCTTTTCATCCACCAGATGTTTACCATCCCGGCGGGTTCCGTCATGATAAAGCAGGACATCATTAAAGAAAGAGACATCGACAATCGATTTCCCCAATGAACGACAAGCGTCGAACAAAGCGCTGTCTGCACGGGCACGAGCTGTGTCCTGCACGGTTCCATACAAATTATAGGTATAGCCGGCGTTGTCTGGTTGAGGAACGGCGTTATTGACAACCAACACCTTGCCGACACTTTTAGGGAAAGTTACCTCGGCGGGATTATAAGTTTCTATTCCAATGTATTCAATAGTACTGCATGCCGACAACAAGCAGACTATTGACAGGTACAACAGTGTTCTCATCTTTTACAATTATGAATTATAAATTATGAACCATGAATCACAAGTCATGAATCATAATCCATAATTCATAATTCACAATTCCTATCATGCCATATCACAAACGGCTTTGAAATAGCCGATAGATTCAGCGATACCGAGGAAAGGATCTTTCATATCCTTCTCGAATTCAAGACTACACATTCCTGTATAGTTCACTTCGCGCATCATACGGATCAGCGCAGGGAAGTCGATCTTTCCGCGTCCGATTTCGATACCGCGTCCGGCTTTGGAAGAATCCGTCACATCCTTAATGTGCATATCGAACACACGGGTATGATATTTCTTCAGGTCGGCAACAGGATCGCAACCATTACGCAAATCGTGGCCGACATCCAGACACATACCGATACGCCGATCCAGGTCTTTTGTATGTTCCCAAACATCCGTTGCATCCGGATAAGTCTTGATATCAGGTCCGTGCAAGTGGATTGCATAGTTGAAGTCATACTCTTTTACTTTCTTGTCTACGTAAGGTAAAAGTTCGTAATTAGGTACACCTACTATCGTCTTCACTCCTACACGTTTTGCATATTCAAAACCGCGGTCGATTTCAGCCTCGCTCTTCATATAGATAGGACCGACGGCATATCCGGTCACACCATACGAAGCACATTTGTTGTGGAAAGCCTTGATCTGTTCGTCAGTGCTGTCCAGCGGCAAATGGAAATCCTTGATACAAAGATAATGAATATCCAGACGCTGCAAAGTTTTTAACGTAGTTTCCAAGTCAAAGTTCACAAATGTATATCCCGCCATTCCCAGATGGAAAGGATTGACTGCCTTTGCAGCCTTAGGCTTTACAGGATCGGGCAACCCGGCTTTAGCCATACTTGCCGTACCTAACAGGATAGCTCCTGCCAGCCCTTTCTTAAAAAAGGATCTTCTTGATTTCTCCATGATATTAAATTATGTGTTTGTATTATATGCAGCAAATATAGCTTTTTTTTGGTGTGCACGATAACATTTAAGAAAGAAATAAGGTCTTTAGCTGAAATTAATCAATTCATCTCCGCTGTAATTTCACGTAAAAGACAGAACCTTCGCCAACTTTCGAAGTCACACTGATGGTACCGCCCATTTTTTCAAGTAAGCCTTTACAGATTGCCAACCCTAAGCCGACACCCTTACTCCAGTCGTCAAGCTGTACAAAACGGCTGAAGATATGATCCAGTTGCTCTTGCGGAATGCCTTCACCCGTATCTTGCACGAAAAAGCAGACTTCGGAATCAGTCAGATTGTACCCAAAACGGATATAACCTTCTTCCGTATGCTTAATAGCATTCGTCAACAGGTTTGTCAGTACCTGTGTCAGACGATTACGATCCGTATAAAGCACGCAAGGCGGACATTCCGCAAGTTGCAGTTCAACATCTTCAGGCATTCTCATATGAATAACGTTATATATTTCGTCCATAAGAGCCGGTAAGTCATGTTCTTCATAGCTAAGCGAAATAGTATTCGACTCGATTTTCGAAATGTCCAACACATCCGAGATCAAGCGTTGCAATAAATCGTTATTATTTTGGATAATCCCCGCAAACTGCCGCCGCATATCCGGATCTTCTTCGTCAATCAACACCTGGGAAAAACCTACAATCGCATTCAACGGCGTACGGATCTCATGATTCATATTAGCAAGGAATGCAGATTTCAACTGGTCGGATTCTTCTGCTTTCTCCTTGGCCTTTTTCAGCTGGGCGCCATGGCGGCGATGCAGATGCACAAGGAATATCAACAGGCAGCAAAGAAGAACAAGTGCACCCACACCAATCCAGAGATAAAGCAGCTGCGTACGCCCCTTTAAGGCCTCCATCTCCATTTGCTTGTTCGCCAGTTCGAGTTTATCGACATTATGTTGTGTCCTCATATCGGCCAGTTCCTTGTAGTATTTGGTCGATGACAATGAATCATTCAGTAGCGCATATTGCCGATAGGTGACAGCTGCATCCTGATAACGTTTCGCCTCCATTAAAAGCCCTGCTTTATTCGCTAAAAGATCAATACAGGAAGACATAAAATTGGCTTGCTTATAATGTTCATACAACTCGTCATACAATGCTATGGCTTTATCATAATCACCCGTATGCTTGTAAAAATGGGCATAAAGTGTCTTAACTTCCAACACCCTGTTCCCCATTTTATATTTCTTAAATATCGCTTCAGCCCGTTGAATATGCGTCAAGGCCATATCATATTGACCTAATGAGATATAAGCTTGGGCATAACTACGATTCATTATATATTTAAGCGCATAAATGGGGTTTTCGTCATCCAGCTGTTCTATCCCTTCCGCATCACACTGGTCAAGATATCCCTTCAACATATTCAGGTACTCCAATTTCTTGTTCATATCGGAAGACTTGTTCAACAATTGGCGGATTATATTCACACGTTTAACCAAAGGCGCATTTCTCATCACCATCCCGGCCAACACCTCTTCATACAATGCCAATCCCTCCTTATCCAAGTTATTGGACAAATAGTAATCCGCCAATGCCTGGTTAGCCATATCGGCACCATCCGGATAGTCCAATTCCACAGACAGCCTTTTCAACGAATTGATGCTATCCAAAGCCTCTTTGTTACTTTTCGCCCTTACCAGGACATAAGCATACCAGGCTTTCATCCGGAACATTTCTTCCAATCTGTTTTGTTCGTACAATAAAGGAATAGCCTGCTGCATATAATAGACCATACTATCGATTTCACTCGAGTAATAATATCTGACAAGCAAGAAAAGAGCTGTTGCTTCATAGTGGGCATTTTGCCTCTTCCTGGCTTCATCCAGGAAATGTTTGGTATAGGTCAGACGATCAGCATATTCGACATGCCTCACTACAGAATCATACATCTGTTGCAAGAAAACCGTATCCATATCCGTTACCGATTGCCGGTTCGCGGGAAAAACCCGGTTTATACAACAAATATTACCCAATAGTATCAATATTACCCCCAATAAATGCTTTTTCATCAGTTTTCTATTTTTCTTAAATACGCTTATTCGGGCGGATCGTGAACAGGAAGCGTTACTGAAAACATAGAACCTTCACCCAATTTGGACTTCACGGTAATCGTTCCTCCCATTTTCAATATCAATCCCCTACAAATAGCAAGCCCTAATCCAACCCCTTTACTCCAATCGCTTAATTGGACAAAACGACTAAAAATACTTTCCAGTTTATCCTCGGGTATCCCTTCGCCTGTATCTTCGACATAGAACCGGAGATCATTTTCCAACGTTTCATACCCGAAACGAATAAACCCTTTTTCCGTATGCTTTATCGCATTGTTGAGCAAGTTAGTAATAATTTGCGTAAGACGCATACGATCTGTATAAAAATTTATAGCCGGACACTCTTTTAATTCCAGCGTAATACCCTCTGGCATACGCAGAAGCGTTGAACGGTAAATCTCGTCCATCATTTCCGGCAAATAGACATTGAAGTAAGAAAGAGTCATCGTATTTGACTCTATTTTCGACAAATCGAGCACATCGTTGATCAGGCGTTGCAGCAATTCATTATTGCTCTGGATAATTTTCAGATATTCCTGCCGCACTTCCGCCTCATCCTCATCGACCAGCACCTGGGAAAAACCGACTATAGCATTCAGCGGCGTACGGATTTCATGATTCATATTGGCAAGAAATGCCGATTTCATATTATCCGCCTCTTCGGCTTTCTCCTTAGCCAACTGCATTTGCTTACTGTACTTATGACGGGAATAGGTAATAAAACCGAGCGTACCGCAAACCAACAACAGAAGAATCAGCCCGCCTCCCATCATCATCATCTGTGAATGGGCTTTGGACACATCCAGTTCCATCTGTTTATTTTTCAGCTCCAGTTTATCCAAGTCATGCTGCGAACGCCAGTTGGCAAGTTCGCTGTAATACTGGCTCGATGTGACCGAATCTTTTAAGGCGATATAGTTCAGATATGTCTCTGTCGCCTTCATCCCCAAACCGGACTTATAATATATCTTCCCTTTATTTTCAAGCATTTCCAGGACAGCACTCTGCCGATTCGTCATTTTGAAATAATCGAGTAAGCTGTCGATTAAGACAAGGGCCTCATTATACCGTCCGACCAGTTGATAATAATAGACTTTGATATTACCCAACGTATATTTTTCTCTGGGCCAGTCATTCCGGTTTGCCAGTTCTTCTGCTTTTTCCAGATTGATCCTTGCCTTTTCCTTATCTTCCTCCAAATAAGCATCGGTAGCCAGGTTTCGATAATAAACATACCAACCATAGTCGAGAGAAGTCTCTTCATTCAATTGAGTCAGTCCCTTATCCTCGCACTCTTGCAAGCATTTTTCCATTCGTTCCAGAAACATGGCGCGATCATCCGGATCAAGGCCTTCATTCAATAAATTACGAAGTATATTAAACCGCTTGATAACAGGAGCGCCCCTATTTTCCATACCGATAAGAACCTCCTTATACAACAAAACCGCCTCATTCTTCAATCCATGCTTCATATAATAATTGGCCAAAGCCTGGTTCGCCATTTCTTCCCCTTCCGGGTAATTCAACTTTTGGGATAATTCGACCAACTCATGGATAGCAGGCATTACAGACTCCTGATTACCTTCGATCGATAACGAATAGATATTCCAAGCCTTCATCCGGCACAAATCTTCGTACCGCTTTTCCTTAATAAAAAGAGGTTCTGCCTCTGCTATATAATAACGCATACTATCCGGCTTATTCGCATAATAATGCCGGACAAGGAAATAAAGCGCATTTGCCAAACAACTGTCGTTCCGCTGGGCAATCGCTTCGTCATAAAACCATTTGACACACACGCACTCATCTTTAGCATAATTCTGAGCAGCCAATTCATGCAGGCGATCCAGCCTTTCCTTTGCCGGAAGGGCCATTAAAACAGAACGCAAGCTATCCGCCCCGCTGGTTGCATGCAACGGGACAAAAGCTTGCGCCAATAACAATAAGGTTAACCAGAGGAGATGCTTCATCTGATTATGTATTTGTTGAAGCCTATTTCTTCAAAGCGGCAATACTTTCTTCGATAGACTTGATTTTACTTTCCGCGTCGGCCTGTTTCTTTCGTTCCATCTCGATCACCTTGGCCGGAGCTTTACTTACAAAACTTTCATTACTTAGTTTTTTCATGACAGAAGTCAGGAAGCCTTGCTGGTACTTCAGTTCGTCCTGAAGCTTAGCCAACTCTTCTTCCACGTCGATCATATTACCCAATGGAACTGCATACTCCGTCGTACGCACCAGGAAAGAAACGGCACCGGCAGCTTTCTCTTCCGTACGGGAAATGGACGACAGGTTACACATCTTGGCAATCACAGCGTTGAAGTGGTCATTATGTTCACCCAGCATCTGCAATTCCAGTGTTTCCTTATTCGGTATATTTTTCTGGAGACGTATCGTACGCACTCCACCCACAATTTCTTTTGCAATCTCGAAATCTTCCAGATAAGCGTTGTCAACAGGAGCGACCTCCGGTATCAAAGCCACCATCAGGCTCTCGCCTTCCTTACGCGGCTCTAACGCCTGCCACAATTCCTCTGTGATAAAGGGCATGAACGGATGAAGCAGACGAAGCAGGGCGTCGAAGAAACCAAGTGTTGATAAGTAGGTAGACTTATCAACAGGTTGTTGATAACCCGGCTTAACCATCTCTAAATACCAGGAAGAGAACTCATCCCAGAAAAGTTTGTAAACAGCCATCATCGCTTCGCTCAGGCGATACTTGCCGAACAGGTCGTCCATCTCGGCAATCGTCTTATCGAGCTGCATCTTAAACCACTTAACGGCAGTAGCCGATGCCTCGGGCTGCGGTATATTCTCGTCTACCGTCCATCCTTTGATCAGGCGGAAGGCGTTCCATATCTTATTGTTGAAGTTACGTCCCTGTTCGCACAACGCTTCGTCGAACGGAATATCGTTTCCGGCAGGCGCAGCCATCATCAAGCCCATACGCACACCGTCAGCCCCGTACTGTTCGATGAGCAGCAACGGATCGGGCGAGTTGCCTAATGACTTGGACATCTTACGACCTAACTTGTCGCGCACGATGCCGGTGAAATAAACATTCTTGAACGGCATCTTGCCCCGGTACTCGTAGCCCGCCATAATCATACGGGCCACCCAGAAGAAAATGATGTCCGGTCCTGTCACCAGGTCGCTGGTCGGATAGTAATAGTTGATCTCTTCGTTGTCCGGCTCGTTGATACCGTTGAACAGGGAGACAGGCCACAACCAGGAAGAGAACCACGTATCCAGCACGTCTTCATCCTGACGCAAGTCGGCCATCGTCAGCGCCTTGTTTCCGGTCTTTTCCTTTGCCATCTCCAAAGCCTTCTCCGGAGTCTCGGCTACCACGTAGCCGCCTTCGGGCAGGAAGTAAGCCGGGATGCGGTGTCCCCACCAAAGCTGGCGGCTGATACACCAGTCCTTGATGTTCTCCATCCAATGGCGGTATGTGTTCTTGAACTTCGGCGGATAGAACTTGATGTCGTCCTTCATCACCGGTTCGAGTGCGATCTGTGCCAGATGTTCCATCTTCAGGAACCACTGCATGGACAACTTCGGCTCGATAGGCACGTTGGTACGTTCGGAGAAACCGACTTTATTCTCGTAGGCTTCCACCTTTTCCATCAGTCCGGCTGCTTCGAGGTCTTTCTCGATCTGCTTGCGGACGTCGAAACGGTCCATGCCGACGTACAGGCCGCCGGCTTCGCTGATCGTGCCGTTGTCATTGAAGATATCGATAGAAGGCAAGTTATATTTCTCGCCCAGCATATAGTCGTTCACATCGTGCGCCGGAGTCACTTTCAGGCAACCGGTACCGAACTCGATGTCTACATAGTCGTCTTCGATTACAGGAATCACCCGGTTTACCAGCGGAACGATCACCTTTTTGCCTTTCAGCCAAGTGTTCTTCGGGTCGTTCGGGTTGATACACATGGCGGTATCGCCCATGATTGTCTCCGGACGGGTAGTTGCCACGACGGCATAGCGTCCTTCGGCATCGCCTTCCACCTTGTAGCGGAGGTAATACAGCTTGCTGTGTTCTTCCTTATATATAACCTCTTCGTCGGACAGGGCAGTCAATGCCTGCGGGTCCCAGTTGACCATGCGGACGCCGCGATAGATCAGTCCTTTCTCGAACAGGTCGACAAAGACCTTGATTACGCTTTCGGAGCGCAGTTCGTCCATCGTAAAGGCCGTGCGGTCCCAGTCGCAGGAAGCGCCGAGTTTGCGCAACTGTTTGAGAATGATGCCTCCGTGCTCTTCCTTCCACTCCCAGGCATGTTTCAGGAAGTCTTCGCGTGTCAGGTCGGCCTTCTTGATGCCCTGCTGTGCAAGACGGTTCACGACTTTCGCTTCCGTCGCGATGGAAGCGTGGTCCGTCCCCGGCACCCAGCAAGCGTTCTTTCCCTGCATGCGGGCACGGCGAACCAGAATATCCTGAATGGTATTGTTAAGCATGTGTCCCATGTGAAGCACGCCTGTGACGTTTGGGGGCGGAATGACGATTGTGTACGGCTCACGGCCATCGGGTTTCGACTTGAAAAAGCCGTTATCCAACCAATACTGATACCACTTACCCTCTACTTCTGCGGGATTGTACTTACTTGCAATTTCCATATTGTCTTGTTCTTATTTTATCTTTATTTAGATTCAGGCAAAGCCCTCTCCTTTGGGGTGCAAAAGTACAAAAATAATACAGATAAGTATAACCTAAATAATATTTGTTCTACATTAAGTCACCCATAAACCAAAATTCAAAGACTTAAAGTTTATTCAAAACCATTGCTCTACGCTTCGGCCGGAATCGGCTGGAACAAATATGCGTTCCCCACAAACGTCCGCTCCAACTTCCCTTCCGCCGTCATCCGTTTCAGGTCGGCGGCGGCTTTCGTCTTTCCGCAGCGGCAAAGCCCGCGATAGATTTTGCCAGAAATATAGGGATGCGTCTTCAGGTATTCCATTGTGCGCGCCTCACACTCTTCGGACGAGAAGCCGGCCCGTTCGCTCTGCTGCGAACGCTCCAAAGGCATCGTTCGCAGGCGGTCGCGCAGTTCGGTTGCCGAACGGAACGTCACATCCTGAAAATGCACCGACTCGGCACGTATCTCCTTCTTATCCAACACCGGACGGGCTTTCAGCGAGACACTAAACGTCCCGATGCCTTCCAACTCGATGTTCTGACCGAACATCAGCGCGTCGACCATCAGGTCTTGTACCAACTGCAACATTCCTGTGATATCTGCCGACGAGAAGGACGAACGTCCGCGGGCGCTGGTGATCAAATCTTTCAAACGGACTGTTTTCCAAGGGGCGAAACGGGGATAAAGAGGTTGTTTAATGTCCGTTTTCCCCATACCCGGACGGCGGACCAACTTGTACTCTGCTGACATTTTGTTTATCTTTTAAGTGTTTTCACGTTATCTATTAGCTCTTTCTCTATGGTATCTTAGCTCTTTCCTTGTTGTCCGTTAGTTGTCCGCTTGGTGGCGAACGATCGTTCGCTTGCCGCCGGACGATCGTTCACCGCCAAGCGGACGATCGTTCACCGGGCGGCGGACAACTAATGGATGCTATACAAAGATACAAACTATACCGAAGAAACGGTTAACATATATAAAGAAAAAGCGTAATATTCTATTTCCCGCCGTCCCGCTTGCAGCATTGCGTAAAAGCCAGTATCTTTGTGAGCTATCTATATATAATAAGGAATATGATAAAACGCTCACAGCAGAGAGGCACAGATAAGAACAGAGTCCCGCGCGGACGCAAAGTAACGGTGAAAGAAGAGGGCACATTGCTCCCTTTCCTGTTCAGTCTTTTAAACGAACAGAGCAAGAGTTCCGTCAAGGCACTGCTCGCTCACGGACAGATTTCGGTCAACGGGAAGGTGACCTCCCAGTTCGACACGCCGCTTGCCGCGGGCGACGAAGTGACGATCAGTTACGAACGGGGGAAAGTGGAGTTCAACAATCCGCTGCTCACGATCGTTTGGGAGGATGACGACCTGATCGTGGTAAACAAAAAAGAAGGACTGCTCTCGGTGTCGAGTACGCGCGTGAAAGAGCGGACGGCTTACCACCTGCTCAGCGAGTATGTGAAGAAGTCGGACCCGCGAAACAAGATATTCGTCCTTCACCGCCTCGACCGCGACACATCCGGCTTGATGATGTTTGCCAAGAACCAGCAGGTACAAAAGGAACTGCAAGGGAACTGGAACGCAGCCATCACGGCGCGCACATATGTAGCCGTAGTGGAAGGACGGCCGGAAAAAGACGCGGACCTGATCGTCTCGAACCTGACGGAAAATGCGCAGATGCAGGTCTACGTCACGGCTGAAGGCGACGGCAAGGAGGCGATCACACGTTACCGCCTGCTGCACAGCAACGGGTCTTATTCCCTCCTCGAGCTCGACCTCGAGACGGGCCGCAAGAACCAGATACGCGCACAAATGCAGTCTATCGGCCACTCCATAGCCGGCGATTACAAATATGGAGCGGAGACAGATCCCACCGGACGGCTGATGCTTCATGCCCGACGGCTTTTCTTTATCCACCCGGCGACGGGTGAAGAGATGCGTTTCGAGACGCGTATTCCCGATAAGTTCACATCTTTGGCAAAATAAATAAAAACAGAAAGAATAGTATGAAGAAGCTCATGAGTACCTTGATGTTAGTGCTTGTCGCACTGACCGTGCAGGCACAGATTCTCCAGCCTGTGAAATGGAAGATCAAACTGGAAGACTCCGGTTCGGCCGAAAAGGAAATCGTATTTACCGCTACCGCCGAAAAGGGCTGGCACCTGTACGACCAGGATCTGCCGGAAGGCGGACCGGTCTCGACCTCGTTTACGTTCGAGACGCTGAACGGAGCCGAGTTGATCGGCAAGCCGACCTCGTCCGTCAAACCGACTGTCGTCTACGACGAACTGTTCGCCATGAACCTGCGTTGGTATCCGGGCACAGTGTCGTTCACGCAGAAGATTAAAGTGACCGACCCCGCCAAGTTCAAGGCAGAGGGTGAGGTTGAGTTCATGGCCTGCAACGACGAGACTTGTCTGCCGCCCGACCGCGTGGAGTTCTCGTTCGACAAGAAAAACATAAAGATGACGGCTGCAGCCGAAACGGCGCCCGAAACGATCCAGGAAGATCAGGAAAAGACCGCCGCCGCACAGCCCGATAGCGAAAAGATTACGGAAGATGTCACTACACCGGTGGCCTCTGCTCCGGCTGTAGACAAAAAACCGGTTGATAATTCTCCGGCCAAGATATCCAACGAACTGACCAACGACGCGGCTCTCTGGACGCCGGTAATCGACCAGATGAAAGCATTCGGCGACACGACAGTTTCCGCTACCGACACTTCCTGGCTGTTTATCTTCTTCGCCGGCTTCCTGGGTGGTTTGATCGCCCTGCTGACTCCGTGCGTATGGCCGATGATCCCGATGACGGTCAGCTTCTTCCTGAAACGGACGAAAGACCGCAAGAAGGCGATCCGCGACGCGGTGACGTACGGGCTTTCCATTATTGTGATTTATTTAGTGATGGGATTGCTGATTACGGGTATATTCGGGGCAAGCGCGTTGAATGACTTGTCGACAAATGCGATCTTCAATATCATATTCTTCCTGCTGTTGGTGGTATTCGCCATCTCTTTCTTCGGAGCATTCGAAATGGTGTTGCCCTCTTCCTGGACGAATAAGTTAGACACGAAGGCGGATTCGACAACGGGGATTATCAGTATCTTCTTTATGTCATTTACGCTGGTGCTGGTTTCTTTCTCCTGCACAGGTCCGATTATCGGGACGTTGCTTGTACAGGCGGCTTCGATGGGAACGGCTGTCGGGCCGGCGATCGGTATGTTCGGTTTTGCATTGGCTTTGTCCATTCCGTTCAGCCTCTTCGCGATCTTCCCGAATATGCTGCAAAGTATGCCGAAGTCCGGCGGTTGGCTGAACTCGGTTAAGGTCGTATTAGGCTTCCTCGAACTGGCATTGGCGTTGAAGTTCCTTTCTGTAGCGGACTTGGCTTACGGATGGCGCTTGTTAGATCGCGAGGTGTTTATCGTGCTTTGGATCGTAATCTTCGCGCTGTTGGGTTGCTATCTGTTGGGCAAGATTAAGTTCAGCCACGACAGCGACCTGCCGTATGTATCCGTGCCGCGCCTGTTTATGGCAATCATCTCGTTCGGTTTCGCTGTTTATATGGTTCCGGGTCTTTGGGGTGCTCCGTTGAAGGCGATCAGTGCGTTCGCTCCTCCTTTGTACACACAGGATTTCAACTTATATGAAAGCGAAGTGCATGCTGCCTACGACGACTACGAGTCCGGCATGGCGCGTGCCAGACTGCTGAACAAGCCGGTTATGATCGACTTCTCCGGTTTCGGTTGCGTGAACTGCCGTAAGATGGAAGCTTCTGTCTGGACCGATCCGAAAGTAAAACAGCTGTTGGAGAACGATTATGTCCTGATCACCCTGATGGTGGACGACAAGACGAAGTTGCCCGAGCCGATCACAATCGAGGAACATGGCAAGACGCGTAAGCTGAAAACCATCGGCGACAAGTGGAGCTATCTGCAGCGCAGCAAGTTCGGAGCGAACGCCCAGCCGTTCTACGTCCTGCTGAATGCCGACGGTGAACCGCTCGGCCCGTCATACGCATTCAACGAAGACGTATCCAAATACGTCCAGTTCCTGCAAAACGGGTTGAAAGTATTTAAGGAACAAGGGAAATAATTTGCCAATAGATCAATGTGCCAATATGCCAATTAAGAAGAGACACTTTCCAATTGGCATATTGGCACATTGACACATTAATACATTATCTATAATGGCTACGAAACAAGAAAAGATGGAAGCCTTCGGACAGTTGCTCGACATACTGGACGAGCTTCGCGTAAAATGTCCCTGGGACCGTAAACAGACCAACGAAAGCCTTCGGACGAACACAATCGAGGAGACTTACGAATTGTGTGATGCCATCATGAAAGATGACAACAATAACATTAAAAAGGAATTGGGCGACCTGCTTCTGCACGTTGTCTTTTATGCCAAGATCGGCGAAGAAAAGGAGGCGTTCGACATCAAGGACGTATGCGACAGCCTTTGCCAGAAACTGATCTACCGCCATCCGCACGTTTTCGGAGACGCACAGGCAGACACAGCCGGCAAAGTCGAACAAAGCTGGGAACAACTCAAGCTAAAGGAAAAAGGCGGTAACAAAACCGTACTCGAAGGCGTCCCTGCTTCTCTGCCCTCTGTCGTTAAAGCCCATCGCATCCAGGATAAGGCGCGCAACGTAGGCTTCGACTGGGAACAGCGCGACCAGGTTTGGGACAAAGTCCACGAAGAATTTACCGAACTGAAAGCAGAAATAGACAAAATGGATGCAGACAAGATGGAAGCTGAATTCGGCGACCTGTTCTTCAGCCTGATCAACGCAGCCCGCCTCTACAAGATCAATCCGGACAACGCCCTGGAACGCACGAACCAAAAGTTTATCCGCCGTTTCAACTATCTGGAAGATCATACCATCAAAGAAGGCAAGTCGCTGAAAGAAATGTCTTTGGAAGAAATGGACCGTATCTGGGATGAGGCAAAATCGAAAGGGCTATAAAAAACAAAAGGGGAACCGACATCACGTCGCCACCCCTCCCTTAACTTAAACGCCAAAACTAAATCTAAACAAAAAACACAAATAATGATAATATTTTATTTCTTTTTAATCTCTTCTTTCTTATCTCCGTCTCTCATAAACTCTCGTGCGAACTTTCCTTCTGCACGCTTGTATTTGTAAAGCTTCTTAGGAGATAATATCTTTTTAAACTTCTCGTAATACTCCTTTTCCAGTTGTGCTTGCTTCATGTCCACGCTCACACACTCATCGATTACCTTCAGGTAGTCAGCATCGGTAGCATTCTGATTGTGCCTTAAATCTTTGGATAGTTTACGACATTCACGACCGGCCTCAAACATCTTTTCCTGCAGTTCGTTACAAAGAGGAATAAACGCTGCTGCCTCTTCGGGGGTCAAGCCCATTTCTGCCGTAATAAAAGCATTTTTCTTAGCAAGAAATGCTTCTCTATCAAAATTTCGATGCTGTTTCCCACTTTGAGCGTGAGCACTGAATGAGAACACAACTGAACACGCCACAAATGTAATAAAAAATATTTTATTCATACAAGTATTATTACAAAAATATTTTGTCAAACTTATTTTTTCTTCATTTTATTCGATATCTTCCATTTCTTCTGCCAATATATAACCGGCATACTGCTCTTCCAGATACTCCAAGTACTCTTCGTCCTCGGCCGCTTGCAGAGCGGAAACTACTTTAGGAGACACCTCTGTTTTCACGAGTAATGAGTCCGTTTTAGCCGCCTGATCCTCCGGTCCGACCAAAACTTTAAAGAACAACCCCAGTCCGGCAAAAACTGCTGCCATATATAACCAGGGACGAACACGGTCCATCAAGGAAACTTTTTTCACCTCCTTTTCAGGCTCTCTTTCGGGAAGCTGACTCATGATGTTCGCCGTCAACCCTTCCATATACCCTTTGGGCACGGTGAAAGGATTTTTCCCTTTAAGACGGTCCAGATTATTTTGTTCTATTTGCATATCATCTCTCTTTTATGTTCTTTTGACAAATGGTAATACGAAAGGTTTAAACGTCCTTTGTTAAAAACTCCTCTACTTTTTTCACGGCATGATGATAAGAGGCTTTTAAAGCGCCTACAGAAGTTCCGAAAATCTCAGACATATCCTCATATTTCATATCGTCAAAATATTTCATGTTAAACACAGCCCGTTGCTTCTCCGGCAATGTCAGGATCGCTTCCTGCAACTTCATCTGTGCGGCATCCCCATCAAAATACTCGTCCCCTTTCAGGCGCTCCAGCAAAAAAACATCCGTATCATCGATCGAAACGTTATTCTGCGCACGCTGCCGGTTCAGGAAAGTAATGCATTCGTTTATCGCAATCTTGTACAGCCAGGTCGACAGCTTCGCCTCTCCCCGGAAATAGTCGATATTCGTCCAGGCCTTAAGGAATGTATTCTGCAATAAATCGTTAGCATCGTCATGGTCCAATACCATTTTCCGTATCTGCCAATACAACTTCTCCCCATAGAAGTTAACAACCTGCGCAAAGGCATCACGTTGATGTGCCGGATCACGTAATTGTTCTACTATCTCTTCCTCTATATATTGTTGCATTCCTACTACTCACTAATTTGGGGTAAATATAAGAAAATAATCGTTATCTCCCTCTCTTCATTCCAATACAGACGGAAATTATCGATCAAAGTTTAATTATGCATTATACAACAAGGCATAAAAAAAGCGGACAACTTTTACAAGTTATCCGCTTTGAAGTGCCCAGAACAGGACTCGAACCTGCATGCCTCTCGACACACGCACCTGAAACGTGCGCGTCTACCAATTCCGCCACCTGGGCCTTTCAACACTTTTCAGCGAAACAATCTCTCTCGATTGCGAGTGCAAAAGTAACTGTTTTTTTTGAATTACCAAACGCTTTGACAAAAAAGAATGACAATTCCCGTCACTTTTTTGGCAGGCTCTACTCTTTTATATCTTCATAATGAAAAGTTCCATCTCCTCCTCTGTAAATCCGGCCTTTCCATTTTCCTTTAGATTGTTTTTGCGATCCGGTAACTTTATCTTTAAAAGTCACTACATAAGTGACTGTCATAACATCCCATCTTTGTTTCCACTTACATGTTAATCGCGTATTACCGGGAACCGATATTGAAGATTTTGACACATAGTCCGGATCGCAATACTGTACAGTATCGGCATACAGATATTTTTTTGTATAAAAAATCTTACCATTCATTATCTCAGATGGCGTTGAAACTTTTACAGAATCACCTTCTGCAAGTAAGAATGCATTCACGTCATCACTCTGAAATAGTGATTCGTTCTTTAAGTCTTCTTCATCAGAAATAGTATATGTCATTTCTGAAAGTGCACCATTATCAATCACACGCGACATCCCATCTACCAATTCAGACTGGACGCCATCGCCTTCTTCCAAGCTATACTCAATACTGGTCAATACATATTGCGGAACACTGGGCAACTCTTCATTATCCTTATCACAAGCGGAGAAAAGGAACAAGCACAAGACAAAAGGTAATAATCGTTTCATACAGTTTAATTTTAAGCTGCTCTAAAGATACGAAGAAATAGTAATCATATCTCCCGCCCTTATCTCTTTAACCATGATTAACAAAAGAAAACGGCCACCTCCCTTTCGGGAAGCAGCCGCTTTTTGATTTATGCTTTATGGGAAGAATTACATCATACCGCCCATGCCACCCATACCCGGGTTCATAGCTGGAGCTGCAGGAGCTTCTTCTTTCTTTTCAGCGATCACACATTCTGTAGTCAGGAACATACCTGCGATAGAGGCTGCATTTTCCAAAGCTACACGTGTTACCTTAGTCGGGTCGATTACACCGGCAGCACACAAGTTTTCATACTTGTCTGTACGAGCGTTATAACCGAAGTCACCCTTGCCCTCTTTCACTTTCTGAACAACTACTGCACCTTCTTTACCAGCGTTGGCAACGATCTGACGCAACGGTTCTTCGATCGCACGTTTAACGATTTCGATACCGGTTGTTTCATCTTCGTTTTCACCCTTCAGACCTTCCAGAGATTCGATAGCACGGATGTAAGCAACACCACCACCAGGAACCGTACCTTCTTCGATTGCAGCACGGGTTGCATGCAAAGCGTCGTCTACACGGTCTTTCTTTTCTTTCATTTCTACTTCAGAAGGAGCACCAACGTAAAGGACGGCAACACCACCGGCCATCTTAGCCAGACGTTCCTGCAGTTTTTCTTTGTCGTAGTCAGAAGTCGTATTTTCGATCTGAGTTTTGATCTGACCGATACGAGCCTGGATAGCAGCTTTGTCACCGGCACCGTTAACGATGATAGTGGTATCCTTATCTACTGTAATCTTTTCAGCAGTACCCAGCATATCCATTGTAGCACCTTCCAGCTTCAAGCCTTTTTCTTCAGAGATTACAACACCGCCAGTCAATACAGCGATATCTTCCAGCATAGCTTTACGACGGTCACCGAAGCCCGGAGCCTTAACAGCACAGATCTTCAAAGAACCACGCAGACGGTTTACAACCAAAGTTGCCAATGCTTCGCTATCGATATCTTCAGCGATGATCAACAGAGGACGACCACTCTGAACTGCCGGTTCAAGGATAGGCAGCAAGTCTTTCAATACAGAAATCTTCTTATCGTAGATCAAGATATACGGATTTTCCATCTCGCATTCCATCTTTTCCGTATTCGTAACGAAGTACGGAGAGATATAACCACGATCGAACTGCATACCTTCAACAACATCAACAGTTGTTTCAGTACCTTTTGCTTCTTCTACTGTGATAACACCTTCTGTTTTCACTTTCTGCATAGCTTCTGCGATCAGCTTACCGATAGCTTCGTCGCCATTTGCAGAAATCTTAGCTACATGTTCGATCTTTTCGAACTGGTCGCCTACAGCTTCAGACTGTGCAGCGAGGCTTTCTACTACTTTAGCAACAGCTTTGTCGATACCACGTTTCAGGTCCATCGGATTAGCACCTGCCGTAACGTTCTTCAGACCGACACCGATAATGGACTGTGCCAGAACTGTAGCAGTTGTCGTACCGTCACCGGCATTGTCATTTGTCTTGGAAGCCACTTCCTTCACCAACTGGGCACCCATGTTTTCGAACGGGCAAGCCACTTCAACTTCTTTTGCTACCGTTACACCGTCTTTTGTAATGTGAGGAGCACCGAATTTCTTTTCGATGATCACGTTACGTCCTTTCGGGCCCAGTGTTACTTTTACTGCATTAGCCAGTTCATCCACACCTTTCTTCAGAAGGTCGCGGGCATCCATATCGTATTTAATCTCTTTTGCCATAGTAATATATATCTTATAATTGTATTGTTATTAATAATGAATTAGATAATAGCTAAAATATCAGACTGACGCATGATAAGATATTTCTCACCATCCAGTTCGATTTCTGTTCCTGCATACTTGCCATACAGTACAGTATCACCATTCTTTACAACCATTTCTTCATCCTTTGTTCCGTTACCTACGGCAACAACTTCACCTTTTAAAGGTTTTTCTTTTGCTGAATCGGGAATAATGATTCCGCCAAGTGTTTTTTCTTCTGCTGCAGCCGGCTTAATCAGCACTCTGTCTGCTAATGGTCTAATGTTCATCGTTGTATGTTTTTTAATTGTTAATAATATTACGTTTATCTTGTGCTTTCTTATCGCACGTAAATGCCTATGCGAATACTGTGCCAAAATTGTTATCCGGAAAAAGACTGCCAATTTTGCACTCAGGACAGGCAGACAATGCAAATATGTCTGACAGGATGACCACCCTGCCACAAAAAAACGAACTTCCCCATTACAACAAGAGATGGAACGAGGAAGTTCAACTATCAGTCTATTAAAATAGTAGAAACGGATTGTGCCGGAAGTTCCGGTCGATAGACACGGTTTCCTATCCGGATAGAGACGGTGCGGCTGTCATTACTCTCATTGGCCAATGCCACGACAACACTTTTATCAGGATTCACGAAAGCAAGCAGATCGGTAAAAGAACCGTCTGTTTCCACCTTGCGGGCACCCGGCTGGACATAATGGCTCAGATGTTTCATCATATAGTATTCAGGAGTAAAAGAATAGGTCTTGCTTGCCGGATCGACCACAACCAGAGAATTCTGCGCCCATCCCCAACGACTGATACCGCCTTTTTCAAGCGAGATATTCCAATACATATAGGCAGAAGCGCCGTGATCCAGATAATGCCGCATCAGGTTCCAGGAATAGACAGCGCCTTTCCAGTCATTCTGCCCGTCGCCACACTCCTGTTCCGTCTGGTAAAGTTTCAGTTCCGGATAACGTTCATGTATTCCTCCTATCGCACCCTTCCCGGCCCATTGGAAACCGACGCCTTTCACGTATTTACGGCAGGCAGGATCTGTCAGGATCGTGTCCACCAAGGCCTCATTCTTACGCTCCATCGTTCCGAACATCACATCCACCTGCTGTTTCTCCATTGCCGGTCCCAAGTAATTTCCGACAAAATCAGCCAAGGAGGCCGCTGTCCAACAGCAACTGGGAAATATCTGGGCCGAATTAAATTCATTCTGCGGCATAACGGCAAAGATATGGATACCTTGCTCCTTGTAAGCCTCTATAAATTTGGAAAGATATAGAGCATAAGCCCGCAAATAAAGTGAATCCTGGATAAACATATCCTCCCCTTCATGGCCAACTTTATCGGCAGGCAAGCCGTTCCGGTATTTTTCATCATACGCTTCCCCGGTATAAGCGGAAGCATAATGTTTATTGTGCTTCATCCAGGAAGGAGGACACCAGGGAGAAGCCCAAAGACGCAAATCCGCATTATATTTCTGAGCATTCCGGATAAAAGGGATCAGTGTCTGGTGATCATTCGCAATCGTAAAGTTCTTCATTTCAAAATCACCGTCCGTTTCATTATACGAATACCAGTCACGGGAAAAATCATTTGCCCCGACCGGCATACGGCAGATCGTAAAATTAGCACCATATTCCGGAAAGAACAGTTCTTCCATGATGCTCTCGCGGTCTGCCGGATTGAGACGGCTCAAAGAAATCCAGCCCAATTCGTTAAAGCAAGCTCCAAAACCATCGATTGTCTGTTGAAACTTATCTTTATGTATCGTCACATCGATTGTCCGGACCGTATCGGCCGAAGCAGACAACAAATCCGGTTGTTCCTGCCAGAAAGCAGTTTCCGTCGTTGTCACCCAAGACGCACGAGGCTGAAAGGTACAAGACGACAGCAGTAAAAGGATTGAGAGAAGTAAACAATGATTTTTCATAATGATCTGTATCTAAAAAAGAAAGAGAGTATGCAATAAATCCACCTCGTTCCCGCGCTTGACGCCATAGCCGTCAAGCAAATCGAAGTAAGTGTTGTAA
>NZ_QUGV01000026.1:0-80901 GCF_003479205.1 Parabacteroides sp. AF17-28
ACTTTAGTATTATTAATATTAAATCCGGCCGCTTGTTCGCCTGTCGCAGGGTAATTGGTGTTGACATGGGATGCATCCCGTACAAACCCGCGCGGCCTGTTTTAGAATTATTTGATTATAATTTCATTCTTATTTTACGATTGCTTTTACAGCTTCTTCGCCTTCGATAGCTACAACTACTACACCGGCAGGTGCAGCGATTACAGCGTCGCTTGAAGTAATGACTGTGTTAGCGATTGTCTGGCCCAAGATGTTCGTGATAACAACCTTCTTGCCTTCAGCGTTAGCGATTCTTACAGCACCCTGTTGAGCGATAACTGTTACTTCAGAAGTAGCAATTTGTTCGTTGTCAGTAGCCATATCATCTTTGTTACCCATTTCAACGTTGAAGATCAGCGCATCGTCAGCACCGGTAATCTGGTCGAATGTAGATTCCGAACCTGGCAGAGAACCGGACAATACGATACAGCCGTTCTGCATCTTCAGCCATTCACCTGTAGTCGGAGCGATTTCGCGATCGATACCCTGAGATTCCATCAAGAATGCACGGTCTTCTTCTGCTTCGTTTGCAGCATTTTCAGGATCAACAAAACGCATTGACCATGTTACAAGTTTATGTTCGTCACCTTGCAGGTCTACAATATACTCTTCAGCATATTTCTTGTCCTTAACAGCTTTGTGGATTGCAGCAGTGTCGAAAGTAGCAGGAGTTACATCAGCAAACTGACCAGTCAGGATATACAGGCTATCACCCATGTGAACAGCTTTCACGAAACCGGCACGTGTATAACCCTTCCAACCGTAATCAGCACTCTTAGCAGCATGATCTACAGAATCAGCGAAGTTAACCAGGTATTTACCATAATGGAAGCCAGCTGTTGCCGGAGTTGCATGTGAACAAGACCATTTGTCAAGCGGTTTGCCATCTTTGTCATAACCATGATTGTGTTCCAACGGACACGGTTCAGCGTCTTTACCCGGAGCATCGTTGCGATCGATAGAGATCAGATACTGAGGTTTGATGTTACCGCTCCAACGGTTTACGAATGCAGTGTCAACGATGAACGATTTGCCGTCTTTCGTGAAGTCCGGAGTATAGATACCTAAGAAGTCGATACCCTTAACCTTGAAGTTTTCGTTAGCTTCAACCTGCAGGTATTCTTTACGATACTTTTCTACGAAACGCAATGTATCGGCAGCATCACCTGCGTTGCCTTCCAACTTCATTGAGTTGAAACGACGGTACAGAGGAGCATCGTATTTACCGATGTTGAAAGCAGATGTTCTCTGTTCGCTCATTTTCTGGTCTTCCAGGATAGCGGAAGCGTCGATAACACCGACTTTAGTGTATGATTCAGAAGCAAGAGTACCCAGAGTTCCATCAACAGCTACCAATGCATGATAATGTTTGTTGTTTGTCAGGTCGTTTTCTTCCTTGAACAAGAAAGTAGAAGGAGTGCCGTAATCCGAAACTGTAAACATATACTTGTTTTCAGCATTCTTTGACAGGTAAAGTTTGCCCTTTGCTGTCGGAAGATATACCTGGTAAGCCTGTCTGCGTAATTGTTTCAAGCCAGCGATACGTTCTGCGATAGCAGGAGTTACTTCATAACCATAATCATAAATAGCACCTTCTGCTTCAATTACAAACGGCTGAGTTCCATCCGTAGCCTGAGCCAAAGAGTCTTTTGCAGATTTAACGATATACTTGCTGTCTGCATAGTCGTGCAGATAGTTGAATGTATAACGGTTTACCAACAGAGAGTCTGCCTCGAAGTTCTTATAACCTAACAAAGTATCTGACAGGATAGCCAGGTCTTCGATCTGAACGAATTTCAGTGAGTCGCCATCCAGACCTAATTCTGTAGAAGCTGTGTATAGGCAGCTTGCTTCGTCTTTCTGGTTCAACTGAACAGCTGCATCCTTAACACCTGTAAATTCGCGGTTTGTAATTGTAACCGTAGAAGTCTTTTTAGCTGTTTCAGAATAGATCTTATCCTTCAAAACAACCCACTGGTAAGCCGGCATATGAGCCACTTCCTGCAAACCACCGTTTACAGTTACCCATTCAGCAGCAGAAGTTGTTCCGTTTGTAGTGTTATAGATAGGAGCAGCCAGGAACTGACCTGCTTTGTTCTTGATGTAGTACAGACCGTCTTTTACAGAAGTAGCGGTGCTTTCAACAAGTGCGCCGGATACGTAGAACGGAATATTATTATCTTGATCAGCCTTATCTAAAGTAAGAACGTTAGCATCGTTCAATTTCTGATAAGAAAGAGTGATATAATCCGCAAGAGTGCTATTTGCAGTATGCCAATAAGTCTTCTTTCCCCAAACCTCAACAAGGTTGTCTTTTTTCTCCATCAAACCTGCAGCCGGAACAGTTACGATTACACTATCTTTAAATAAGTCACGTGTAAATGTAAACTCAAATGCCTTTTGAGTAAGACCTCCTTTGCGAGCCAAAGAGTCCAAAGTAACAATTGCACCATCACCATCCTTTGTCACTTTTCCTTCTGCCACAGCAAACTCATACCATTTATTCTCATTTTCTGACACACCAGCCCAGAAAGCGGTATCAACATGAGCAAACTTGAAAGAAGGTTTATCACTTTCAATCTTATTCAAAACAACAGCACCAGATGTTGCTGCAAGTTTAGTTGAAGTTGTATTATTAGCAGCATATTGAAAATCATTTACATTAGTAGAACTTCCACCAGGAGCGAGAATATCTTGTGCTTGCCATTTTGTGTTTGCAAAGATATTGCCTTTCAATGTCTGGCCTGCATCAATAGTAAAGTACTTGTTAGCTCCTGTACCCAATACGTTCAAATCTTTAGCTGTAAGAACTATAGTTGCAGGTTGAACTGCCTGAACTTTAACTTCTGTTGCATTAGTAATTGTTGGGGTAGCTGTATTCGCATATTTTACAGCAAATACATTTCCTGTTCCCGTTACTTGATACAACTTCATTACAGAGTCCTTATGAAAATAAGCTGCAAGGCCTGTAAGTTCAGCAAGTTCTGTATTTGCATCCTTAGTCGTAACCCAGCTCCATTCTGTTTCAACATCTGTCAGTTGTGATGCATTTGTTACTGCATCAGCATTACCAACTGCTGTTGCATCCAAGGAAGCAGTAGAAACATCAATCGCATTTGCAGGATCAAAAGAAAGAGTCATACCTTCCGCCTTGTTTGTGAAGACAAAACGGTTAGCACCGGCAACAGCATTAACCTTAATGCTCCAAAGTTCCTTGTTGACAGCAGTGTTGTCAGAAGTAGTAACCTTTACATCTGCACCATCCATAGAAACCACACTTGTAGCAGCACCAGAGCGCTCAACTTTGGCAGTAGACAGCACATAATAACGAGAACCATTCGTCAACTGCTCAATCTTAGTGGCGACATCAACATTGATGCCTGTAGCATTCGCAGCAACCGAACCGACCAGCAGAGCGCCGGTCAAAAGCGTAGAAAACTTTTTGTTCATAATTTAATAATTTAATTAGTAATAAAACTTATGTGTTATATAATGTATATCACCTCGTGAATGTTAACAATTGTATTTTGACTACAAATACGTACGTTTAAATTCGTCATTTTTTGAGGGGTTCTCGGAGTTTGTCGTGAAAAGCGGTATTTTCGTCCTCGTTTAGCTATCTAATTGATAAGAAAGGACATAGAAAAAGAAAAAAACTTTAGGAAAAGGATTGCAGGTTTAAAAAGTATGCGTAAATTTGTGACGAATTTAAACGTACGTTTTTTTTCGTCATTTTGCTTTTGCCTCCTATCTTTTTTATTCCCAATTAGTTACAAGTCAAAAACAGGTCGTTTTTACCCCTAAAAAACGGGCTTTTTCGCGTTCTCCCGTCTTCACCCATATATTTCTTATTTATAATCACTTACACCCTTTTCATTTAAGTAGTGCTTGATGTGTAAATTTGTTGTTTTTGAAGGCATAGGGCGAAAAAGGGGAGAAAAGAGGGAATATTGGCTTCTGGACCAAGAAGCCAATTTCTGAAAATAAATTTGTAATATTGCAGACCATAAAAAACGAATCGCAATATGGACCTTTATACCCGTATATCCATCCCCAAAGCTCCGTTTGCATTTTCCTATACGGAACAAACGGTTTTGCTGGGTTCCTGTTTTGCCGAGAATATCGGGAAGAAGTTGGAGGAGAATAAATTCAAGACGGACCTGAACCCGTTCGGCACGCTCTACAACCCTTCCTCCATAGCCGAAGCGATCCGTATGCTGTTACATCCGGAACGTTTTACGGGCGACGATCTTTTCCGGCACGAAGGCGTTTACCATAGCTTCAGCCACCACAGCCGCTTTTCTTCCCCGTCGGAAACGGAATGCCTGGAAAACATCAACGGGAGACTGTTCAGTTCAGCCGAAATAATCAGGAAAGCACGGCGGATGATCATTACGCTCGGAACGGCTTGGGTGTACAGGCTGAGAAGCACGGGGAAAATCGTTTCCAACTGCCACAAACTGCCGGAGAAAATGTTCGATCGCCAAATGCTGTCGGTCGACGAGATTACGGCGGAATGGAAAAGCATCCTTCTCTCGCTATGGGAACAGAATCCGGAACTGAAAATACTGTTTACCGTCAGTCCGATCCGCCACTGGAAGGACGGGGCGCACGGAAACCAGTTGAGCAAAGCGACCCTGTTGTTAGCCGTCGAACAACTGCAAAAGGACTTTCCGGAACAGACTGCCTACTTCCCCGCCTACGAGATCATGATGGACGAATTGCGGGATTACCGTTTCTATGCGGACGATATGCTGCATCCCTCTCTGCAGGCGGTCGAATATATCTGGGAACGGTTCACGGAAACGATGCTCTCCCGCGAGACACAGGCAATCCTTAAAGAATGGAAGGATATACAAAAGGCCATTAATCATAAGCCTTTCCAACCGGAAAGCGAAGCCTATAAGCACTTCATCTCGCAAACTTTGTTAAAGATGGAACGACTTAACGAGAAATTCCCTTACTTTGATATGACAAATGAGATAGCAGTGATTAAAAAGAAGTTCTAAACCTAATTATAGAGATAGAAGAATGGAATACTCAATAAAAGAAATCGCCGGAATCATCGGAGCTGACGCCAAGAAGTTACATGACGACCGCATCAGCATCTTGCTTACCGATAGCCGTCGCCTTTCATTCCCGGAACAAAGTCTTTTCTTTGCCCTCCAGACTAAAAGCAACGACGGGCACAATTATATACAAGGATTATACAAACTGCGCGTACGCAACTTTGTTGTCAACGAGGTATTGCCGGAATTCGAGTCGATGCCCGAAGCAAACTTTCTTGTTGTGAAAGACACGATGAAAGCTCTCCAGAAGCTGGCAATCCACCACCGGAAACGTTTCAACATCCCGGTGATCGGCATTACCGGAAGCAACGGCAAGACGATTGTAAAAGAGTTCCTCTACCAGCTGTTGCATAATGAGTTCAACATTGTCCGTTCACCCCGCAGCTACAACTCACAGTTGGGTGTGCCGCTGTCCGTATGGCAGATGAACGACAAAAACACGTTAGGCATTTTCGAGGCGGGTATCTCGCAGCCGGACGAGATGGAACGCCTGCAACCGATTATTGCGCCGACCATCGGTGTGATCACGAATATCGGGGAGGCGCATCAGGAGAACTTCATCTCTTCCACACAGAAATGCCTGGAGAAACTCATGCTGTTCAACGATTGCGAAGCTATTATCTATGATGGAGACGACGCCTTCATAGCCAACTGTATCGAATCGGCTTGCTTGTCCCATAAGGCAATCACCTGGAGCCGGAAAGACTCGGAAGCCCCGTTATACATCGAATCGATCAAGAAGAAGGAGTCGGAAACGATTATCCGCTGCACTCTCTTAGGCTTCGACCGTACTTATACGATCCCGTTTACGGATGATGCTTCCATCGAGAATGTGATCCATTGCATGGCCGTGATGTTGTATCTGAAACCGACCAGTGTAAACGACGCCGAGAAGTTCAAGCAACTGGAACCGGTCGCCATGCGGTTGGATGTAAAGCAGGGCATCAACAACTGCCTGTTGATAAACGACACTTACAATTCGGACATCAACTCACTGGACATCGCGCTCGATTTCCAACAGAGCCGGCGCGTAGGCAAAGATATGAAATGCACGCTGATCCTTTCGGACATCCTGCAGTCGGGCACATTGCCCAAATCCCTTTATAAGAAGGTAGCGGACTTGGTAGGCCGGAAGAAGATCGACCGTATCATCGGCATCGGACGCGACCTGAAAGAATACGGGAACGTGTTCGATATAGAAAAGGAATTCTACCTCTCGACAGAGGACTTTATCCAATCCGCGTCGTTCAAGAAGTTCAAGAACGAACTGATCCTGATAAAAGGCTCCCGCCAGTTCCATTTCGAACGCATCTCCGAACTGTTGGAGAAGAAGGTGCACGAGACGATTCTGGAAGTCAACCTGGACGCCATCGTCCATAACTTCAACTATTACCGTTCGAAGCTGAAGCCGGAGACTAAAATGGTCTGCATGGTGAAAGCTTTCGGCTATGGAGCCGGCTCCTATGAGTTGGCCAAGACGTTGCAGGAGCACCGTTGCGACTATCTGGCTGTTGCCGTTGCCGACGAAGGGGCGGAGTTGCGCAAAGAGGGAATTTCTATCCCTCTTATCGTGATGAACCCGGAATTCAGCAGTTTCAATGTCCTGTTTGAGAACCAGCTCGAACCGGAGGTGTATAGTTTCCGCCTGCTCGACGCAATGATAAAGGAGACGGAGCGCAGAGGCATTACCTCCTACCCGGTCCACATCAAGATCGACACCGGCATGCACCGCCTGGGATTCCAGCCGGAAGACGTGCCCGAGATATGTGAACGCCTGAAGAAACAGAGCGGTGTTGTAGCCCGCTCGGTATTCTCGCATCTGGTGGGCAGCGATTCATATGTATTCGACGATTTCACTAAGAAGCAGTTGGAGACATTCACCAAGGCTGCGGCCGAGCTTGAAGCGGGCTTGGAATACAAGGTAATCAAACATATCCTGAACTCGGCCGGCATCGAACGCTTTACCGATTATCAGATGGATATGGTGCGCCTCGGCATCGGCCTGTACGGTGTCAGTGCGTCCGGCCAGAAAGGGTTGCGCAATGTCAGCACGCTAAAAACAACCATCCTGCAGATACAGAACGTTCCGGCGGGCGACTCGATCGGCTACAGCCGGATGAGTTACGTGAAACGCGACTCCCGCATAGCCATCATCCCGATCGGATATGCCGACGGACTGGACCGCCATTTCAGTAACGGAGGCGGAGAGGTTTCGATCAACGGGCAGCGTTGCCCGATTATCGGCAATATCTGTATGGATGCCTGCATGATAGATGTCACCGACATCGATGCGAACGAAGGCGACACCGTTATCATTTTCGGCGAGGAACTTCCGGTCAGCGAACTGTCTGACAAGCTGAAGACTATACCGTATGAGATACTGACCTCGATATCGCCCCGTGTAAAGAGGGTGTATTACAGAGAATAGTTATTTGATTCTCGCCCAAGGATATTTACGAAGGAAATCAAAGTCGACTTTACAGCAGGCAAAGCGATCGTCACCGGACTCTTGTTCAACCACCAGTTCTTCGAGGCCCGATTGCTTTGCCAGCGCAAACAAGGCATCGAAATCGACATCGCCCTTTCCCAACTCGCGACTACCGGAGTTTATCTTATGGTCAGTCGCGTGCCAGCAGGTAAAACGGCCCGGATATTTCTTCAGATAAGCGACACAATCGGCGCCAGCCTCCAAGGCATGTCCGAGGTCGAACTGGAAAAAGACAAGGGAAGGATCGGTGTTCTGGATCAGGTAATCGAAGATAACATTTCCCTCGACCGTCTTCATCTCGGCGGAATGGTTATGGTGTCCGAACTTGATGCCCGACTTCTTGCAGACTTCCCCTACCCGGTTGTAATGGTCGGCCAGTCGCTTCAGATCGTCCGTCGTTTTTGTTGCCGGCAACCAGGACTGGATGGCGCGTTTTCCTCCCGCAGCCTTCAGCTCGTCACAACATTTCTTCCAGGAGTCCCATTCTTTGGCTCCCGTATCAGCAGAAAGGATAGCCGACCCAGTATGGGTTCCGGACAGGGTCATTCCCATCCCGTCCAGGATAGAAGAGACCTCTTTCAGCCTTTTCCCTAAGAACTGGTTGCCGTCAAAACCGTATGTTTCGACAGAGGAGAAGCCGATGTCCGACAGTTTCTGCAGGCTGCCGGTGAAGTCTTTGGCAAGGTCGTCTTTGACACTGTACAGCTGTATGCCGACCCGGTTACGGTTTTTCTTCATCGATTCATTCACAACCGGCATCGCCGACAACGGCAACTTCTGCAATAAACAACAGGAAGCAAAGAGGGAAGCACCTTTCCCGATAAAATCACGTCTTTTCATGGTCTAAATAATTATTTAATATATGGATAATGTTGTATTAGAGACGACTGTACGAGTAGACAAATATAAAGAATTATTTGGAAACGCGCTTTCTCAAGCCGTCGAAATAAGGCAAACCTTTGTGTATCTTGCACATTTTGCGTACTTTTGTGCCGTAATATATAAATAAAAGGTATGAGTCATAATTTATTGAAAGGCAAGCGAGGCATCATATTCGGAGCACTGAATGACATGTCCATCGCCTGGAAGGTGGCTGAAAGAGCCGTAGAAGAAGGAGCGACAATCACGCTGAGTAACACGCCTATCGCTGTCCGCATGGGACAGGTGGACGCCTTGGCTGAAAAGTTGCACGCCGAAGTTATTCCGGCAGATGCTACGAGCGTAGAAGATCTGGAAACTGTATTCTCTAAATCAGTAGAAATATTAGGAGGTAAAGTAGATTTCGTTTTACATTCCATCGGTATGAGCCCGAACGTGCGCAAGAAACGGACGTACGACGACCTGGACTACGGAATGTTGGAAAAGACGCTGGATATCTCCGCCCTCTCTTTCCACAAGATGTTGCAGGTGGCCAAGAAGCAGGATGCCATTGCCGAATACGGTTCGGTAGTCGCCCTCTCTTATGTGGCTGCCCAGCGTACATTCTTCGGATACAACGACATGGCGGATGCAAAGAGCCTGCTGGAATCTATCGCCCGCAGCTTCGGTTACATCTACGGCCGTGAAAAGAACGTACGTATCAACACCATCTCACAGTCTCCGACGCTGACAACAGCCGGTAGCGGTGTGAAAGGCATGGATCACCTGCTGGACTTCGCCGAAAAGATGAGTCCGTTAGGTAATGCCACGGCCGACGAATGTGCGGACTATTGCGTCATGATGTTCTCCGACCTCACCCGCAAGGTAACGATGCAGAACCTCTACCACGACGGTGGCTTCTCGAGCATGGGCATGAGCCTTCGCGCCATGAACCAATACAGCAAAGGTTTAGAAGAATATACCGACGAAAACGGACACATTATTTACGGGTAAACCGTAAATGAATTGAAAATGGAAAATTGAAAATGGAAAATCAGCCTTGCTCTATCTTTCATTTTCAATTTTCAACTTTCAATTTTCAATTATAAAGCCATGCTTGTAAAAATATATCCCGAAAACCCCAACCTCAGGGAGATAGACAAGGTAGTCGGCATCCTGCGCGACGGCGGTCTTGTGATTTATCCGACCGATACGGTCTACGCCATCGGTTGCGATGCGCTCAATGTACGTGCAGTCGAAAAGATCTGCCAGATGAAAGGCGTCAATCCGCAGAAAAGCAACCTCTCCATTATCTGTTACGACCTGTCCAACCTCAGCGAATATGCCAAGGTGAGCAATGCCGCGTTCAAGCTGATGAAGAAAAACCTGCCGGGCGCTTTCACCTTCATCCTGCCTACCAGCAGCGAGCTGCCGAAGATTTACAAGAACAGGAAAGAAGTCGGAATCCGTGTGCCGGACAACAACATCATTCGCACGTTAGTGGGAGAACTGGGCAATCCGATCCTGACCATGTCCGTGCACGACGAAGATGACATCATCGAATACAGTACCGACCCGGAACTGATCGAAGAGAAATATGAGAACCAGGTGGATGTCGTGATCGACGGCGGTTACGGAGGGACAGAAGCCTCGACCGTTGTGGACTGCACAACCGACGACTTCGAAATCATCCGCCAGGGAAAAGGGGAATTAATCTATTAAGCAACAAAACAAGATGAACTGGAACCAATTACTCTCCGGCAAACGCTTCGGCATGGAGGAATATCACGAACGCAAACACGAACGTACCGACTTTCAGCGGGATTACGACCGCCTGATCTTCTCCTCCCCTTTCCGCCGCTTGCAGAACAAGACGCAGGTCTTCCCGCTACCGGGCAGTATCTTCGTGCACAACCGTCTGACGCATAGTCTCGAGGTGTCCTGCGTAGGACGTTCTTTAGGCAACAATGTAGCCAAAGGACTGATGCAGAAATACCCCGACGGGAGCGTCAACTTTCCGGAAATAGGCTCCATCGTTTCCGCCGCCTGCCTGGCGCACGACATGGGTAATCCGCCGTTCGGACACTCCGGCGAACGGGCGATCTCGGCTTACTTCTCCGAGGGAAACGGACGGAAATTAAAGGAACAGATACTTGAAGAGGGCGGGCGTTACGACGACTTCCTCCACTTCGAAGGCAACGCCAACGCCATGCGCCTGCTCACCCACCAGTTCATCGGACGCCGCAAGGGTGGTTTCGCCCTTACCTACAGCACGCTTGCTTCCATCATCAAATATCCCTATTCTTCCGTCTATGCCGGGAAGAAAGGCAAGTTCGGTTTCTTCCAGTCTGAGGAAGATGCTTATCTGCGCATCGCCGCCGAGTTGGGCATTTGCCGGAACCCGGAAGACGCCGACAAATTCGTCCGCTACCCGCTTGTCTACCTGGTGGAAGCGGCCGACGATATCTGCTATCAGATCATGGACATCGAGGATGCCTGCAAACTGCATATCCTGACAACGGAAGAGGCCATCAACCTGCTCCTGAACTTCTTCGAAAGCGAGCGGCTCGATCATATCACCCGCGTCATGAAGATGGTGGACGATACAAACGAGCAGATCGCCTATCTCCGCTCCTGCATCATCGGACTGCTGGTCGACGAATGTTCCCGTATCTTCCTGGAAAACGAAGAGGATATCCTGAACGGGACTTATAACACGCCGCTTATCGACAATATCTGCGACCAGGCGAAGAAAGCCTATCAGACCTGTTCGGACACCGCCTATAAAAAGATATACCGCGCTAAAGAAGTGTTGGACATCGAACTGGCCGGTTACCACATCTTCAGCCACCTGATCGACACCCTGACGGAAGCCGTCATGAACCAGGACCACGCCTACAGCAAACTCCTGCTCCAGCGCATTCCGGAGCAATACAACACAAAAGCACCCACCGTCTACGGCAAAGTGCAATGCGTACTCGATTATATTTCAGGTATGACGGACGTTTACGCCCTCGACTTGTATAGGAAGATCACAGGCATGAGCCTGCCGGCGGTATAAAGCCGATCAATATTCTTCCCTGTATTTGCTCTCCTGTTTATCATCCAGGATGCTCAGGTAACTCTTGTAGCGCGATTCGCTGATATAATGGTCTTCCACGGCACGCAGCACGGCACAACCCGGTTCGTGGCGGTGGGAACAGTTATTGAATTTGCAGTCGGCGGAGAATTTGAATATCTCGGGGAAGTAATGGGCGATTTCGGCACCTTCCATCTCAATCGTCCCGAAGCCTTTAATACCCGGCGTGTCGATCAGATAACCACCATCGGGCAACGGGATCATTTCGGAGAAAGTCGTCGTATGCATTCCCTTGTTATGATATTCGGAGATATCGCCGGTACGAAGGTTGACGCCCGGCACTAATTTGTTGATAATCGTTGATTTCCCTACGCCGGAATGGCCGGACAGAAGGGTTATCTTTCCTTGCAGGTCGGCTTTCAGCGCATCCAGTCCTTCTTCCGAACGGGCACAAAGATTCGAGCAGGGATAACCGATCGTCGTATAAAGATTGGTCAACGCAGCCAGCAACTCCATATCCTCAGTATTGTAACGGTCTATCTTGTTGAATACCAGTTTTACGGGGACACGATAGGCTTCGGCGGTCGCCAGAAAGCGGTCGATGAAGACAGTGGTGGTAATCGGATAATTGACAGTCACGATCAGCATGGCCTGGTCCACATTGGCGGCAATGATATGCGACTGCTTGGAAAGATTGGAGGCACGGCGGATGATGTAATTCTTCCGGTCCTCGATCTCGGTAATGAAAGCGGTCCCTTCCTGATTAATGTCGATATCGACCCGGTCTCCGACCGCGACAGGATTGGTTGTTCGAATATCTTTGAGACGGAAATTCCCCTTGATCTTACTTTCAACATCGCGGCCGTCATCGGTGCGAACGGTATACCAGCTACCGGTATTCTTAACAACCAATCCTCTCATGCTATTACTATACGGTCATTATTTCTTTTTCTTTAGCTGCGTAGAGTTCATCTACTTTCTTGATATATTTGTCATGGATCTTCTGCACTTCCGCTTCTGCATCTTTTTCTACATCTTCGGGAGTACCATCGGTCTTGATGCTCTTCTTCAACTGTTCGATTGCATCGCGACGGGCGTTACGGACGCTGATCTTGGCAGCTTCGGCTTCCTGCTTGGACTGTTTAGCCAGCTGGCGGCGACGTTCTTCCGTCAAAGGAGGAATACCTAAACGAATCACTTCGCCATTGTTTTCAGGCGTGATGCCGACATCAGAATCCATGATTCCTTTCTCAATGTCTTTGATGATCTTCTTCTCCCAAGGAGTGATCATGATCGTCCTTGCATCCGGAATCGTTACGGTAGCTACATTTGTCAGAGGAACAGGAGCACCGTAATACATAACTCTCACGCAATCCAAAATCTTCGGATTTGCCTTACCGGCACGGATATGAGACAACTGCTCGTCGAGATACTCGATTGCAAACGTCATCTTCTCTTCTGCCGCCTTTACATACTCTTTTATATCTGCCATAAGTGATTGTATATTTTTGTTTTCTGTTTTTTGGATAAACAAAAGTAGTAAAGTTTTCTTATTCAGCAAAGAGTTTGCGGGATTATGACTTTATAATTGATGATTTATCGGTGTGTCGCTATGTTTATATTACCGGACGCAGATTTCGCAGACGACGCAGACGAACGCAGATCATTTATTGTTTTAAAAGAAAATAAGTCTGCGTTCCTCTGCGTAATCTGCGCCCGTCTGCGTCCGGTAAATACGAGCAAACACACCGATAAATCAGCATTTAACAGACTCTAATACCGTCTCAACTTCGGAAACAGAAGAAGCAAATAAAGCACTCCTACAGCCAGAACCAACAGGGCGCCCGTCTGCGAATGGAGCGCATCGGAAGCAACACCCATCAGCAACGGGAAGACCGTTCCGCCGAACAAGCCCATGATCATCAGGCCGGAGACTTCGTTCTGCCGCTGCGGCATCGAAAGCAACGCCTGCGAGAACAGAATGGAGAACACATTCGAGTTGCCGTAGCCGACCAAGGCGATGCTGACGTACAACAGGACTTTGGAATCGAACAACAGGAATCCCGCCATCGACGCAACCATCAACACGACACTGACAACAAAGAACTTCTTAGGCGACCAGTGCGCCAGGATCAGCGAACCGGTCAGGCAACCGATCGTACGGAAGATAAAGTACAAGCTGGTGGCAAACGACGCCGCATGTATGTCCATTCCCAACCGCTCCATCAGAATCTTCGGCGCCGTCGTATTCGTACCGACGTCGATCCCGACATGGCACATGATGCCGATGAACATCAGCAAGATGAACGGATTACCTAACAAGGCAATACATTCGGCAAAAGTAGACGGTTTCCCTTCCGGCGCCTCCTCCTTAATAGAGGTTGCTCCCAGCAGGAAAATCGCAATCACGGCAACCACCATATAGACCGGGAAAAGCACACGCCACCCCATTCCTAACGAAGGAATCGCCTGCGTCGCCCCCCACATCGCAATATAAGGAGCCAGGAAAGAAGCGATCGCCTTGACAAACTGCCCGAAGGTCAGGCTGCTCGCCAACTTATCCCCGGTGATAATATTCGACAAAAGCGGATTCAGGGAAGTCTGCATCAACGCATTCCCGATCCCCAACAGGGAGAAGGATGCCAGCATCACCACATAGCCATCGCCGAAACAAGGGATCAACAGCGACACGAAAGTGACGATCAGACTCAACATAACCGTCTTCTTACGCCCGATCTTATTCATCAGCATCCCTGTCGGGACAGAGAAAATCAGGAACCAGAAGAACACTAAGGAAGGAAAGATATTGGCTTCCGAATCAGTCAGCCCTAAATCCAGCTTCACATAGTTGGAAGCGATCCCCACCAAATCCACAAATCCCATCGTGAAGAACACAAGCATCACCGGGATTAACTTCAGATATAAACTCTTCTCTTTCATATCAGTTCTTATTTGGATAGGCTGGCCATGCACCCTCTTTCGTACAGACGAAAGCCGCCGTCTCGACAGCGATCTGATGGGCTTCGCGCAAGGATTTGCCGGTTAATATGGAATAAACGAATGCACCGGAGAAGGAGTCGCCCGCTCCGACCGTATCGGCGACTTCCACCTTCGGAGTAAGGATAGTCGACTGTTCATCGGGCGAATAGATCGAACTGAATGCCGATCCGGCAGTCAGGATTACATATTTCAGGTTATATTTCCGGAGCATCTGGCGGCAAACTGCCTCATCCGAGCCATCCAGGTCGCACATTCCGCGCAGCAAGACCAGTTCCTCATCGTTTACCTTAAACACATTGGCCTTGTGCAGCAATGTCTCGATCAGGTCCTTTGAATAATAGGACTGGCGGATGTTGATGTCGAAAAAGCGCAACGCATCTTCGCGGGCATACGACAGGAGGGTAAGAATCGTCCCCCTCGAACCTTGCGCACGCAAAGCCAACGTCCCGTAACAAACCGCATCCGCTTTCTTCACTAACTCTATCGCCTCCTGCGTCAAAGGGATGTGATCCCAGGCGACGCCTTCGATGATCGTGTAGGTGGGAATGCCGTCTTTCAGCTCCACCATCACGTTTCCAGTAGGATATTCGACCGTTCCCAACGAATGGCAGATGCCGTTCTTGTCCAGTTCCTGAACTATTTCCGCCCCGAACACGTCGTTTCCGACCGCACTGATCGCATATCCTTCCGCTCCCAACCGGGTGGCATGATATACAAAATTGATTGGAGCACCTCCGGCACGCTTCCCGGTGGGCAACACATCCCACAGGAGTTCCCCGATGCCGACAACTACTGGTTTCTTATTTTCCATGATATATTGATTTTATTGTTATAAATATAATTATTCCTTTAAGTATCTCTTCATAAACATAGCTTGTTCTTAAAAGTTTCATGCCGGGGAAACAAAAGTTTCTCCACGACGGAACAAAAGTTCCATGCCGATGAAACTAAAGTTTCACGCCCGAGAATATTTGGAACAAAAGTTTCACGTTTTTCTTGGAGTGAAACTTTTCACAGTTTCCCTTTCCTACAAGCCTAATGCGTACAGCTTGCAAGCGTTGACCTTTGTCGAACCGTTCCGACTGTAGAAAGACAGGCTGTTGTACGGTTCATTCGGGAATACGAGGTTTGTCATGGCTACCTTTCCGCCGTCCAGGAAGATTTCGATGGAGCATTTATCGACGAACAGCTGCAACCGATGTTGCTTGTCTTTGGAAAGCGGGCCCCAAGTGGCAAGGGCGAAGTCGTCCACATAGTTGATGGAGTTCTTCACGCGGTTGTCGTGCGCTTCCTTCTCGTGCGGGATGGCGTTTTTGCCGAAGTCGACTATTCCGCTGTGTACGCGGTCCATCACCAGCTTGCCTTCTTTCATATCTAAATAGATGTCGACATATTCGCCTTTGCTGTTCATCAGTTTGAAGCCGGAGCAGTTGGCATTGGTCGTCAGGTCTATGTTCATCTCGAAAGCGCCGTCGCCTCCGTCAAACAGGGTTTCGATAGTAAATTCCTTTCCGTTATCGACCGTAAAGGCGGGGATTTCTTTCGTTTCCTTCCGCAAAGCCTCCAGTTCTTTTACCGGGTTGACGGCCATATAGATGTCTTTTCCTTCGGAATACATCGTCAGTTCGCGGGGCAGGGCGTTGGCGCTGCGGTATTGCTGGGTCGGGATGATATTGGCGTACTGCCAGTTGCTCATCCAGGGCACGGCAATCACACGTTCGCCGGTGTTCGAGAAACAAACCGTTGCGTAGTGGTCTTTGCCCCAGTCCATCCATTTGACGACTTCGGGCTTCGTGTCGCAAGTGAAGTTCGTGCCGTCGAAGTCTCCTATAAAATATTGTGTGGCGGAACCGCCGAACAGGCAACCGGGATTGATATTGACGATCAGCGCCCACTTCTTATGATTCCCGTCGCCATCGACTGCGAGCTGCACCATATCCGGACATTCGAACTGGCTCGGCTGCATGCCGTAACCTTTGCCGAAAGCGCTCATGTAGGTCCAATCCTTCAGGTCTTTGGAAGAGAAGAAACGCATCTCCTTATCGGCGGATACGATCATCACCCACTTCTGCTGGGGTTCGTACCAGAAGACTTTCGGGTCACGGAAATCCTTCAGCCCGTCGAACGGGGTCAGGACGGGGTTCTTTTCATACTTGGTGAATGTCCGGCCGTTGTCTTTGCTATACGCCATACATTCGATCTGTCCGTTCCGGTCGCTGGCGGAGGTGTAGAAAGAGACGATCGTGCCGTCGCCATATCCTGCCGTATTCGTCAGGTCTACAACCGAGCTGCCGGAGAAGATATGTCCCATCGTGTCGCGCGCCAAGGCTACCGGAAGATGTTCCCAATGAACGAGGTCGCGGCTGACGGAATGCCCCCAATGCATATTGCCCCATACGGAGCCGTAAGGATTGTATTGGAAGTAGAGATGATATTCGCCGTCTTTATACACCAGCCCGTTGGCGTCGTTCATCCAGCCGTAGAGCGGCGTATGGTGATAGAGAGGGCGGAACTTGTCGCGGTTTGCCGTGTCGAACGTATCGGACAACTGAATCCGGCTCCAGCAAACGGCGTCCTTCGGTGTCTTGCGGATGCGTACAAGCGCTTTCTTTGCGCCCGCAGGCAATTCGAACGGCACGAAATAGTCGACACGCTGCTTTGCCAGGCGGACATCCATATCCGTATCGGCGGCATCGCCTGTCACGAGGCAGACTTGTCCTTCCGGTGTCTTCTCCTCGACCGGAAGCAACAGATATTTGGTCGGATTCGTAATGTGGACAAGCGTCAGGGTGTCGCCCTGCTGTTCCAGTTTAAACTCACTCTTGCCGGACGGCTGGCAGGATACCAGACCGAATGAAACGGCTGCACTCATGACGAGGCTCTTGCTGATGTTTGAAATCGATGCTTTCATATTATGTAATAGTCTTTATTGTTAAAAAGTAATTGTTGCACTGAACTCCACTGTGAACGGGCGGATATAGCTGCCGGCCATCCACGCCCCGTTGTACTTGTCGGCATCTTTCTTCTCGACCAGTTCGGCGCCGGAGATGCTGCCCTTCGCACCGGTCTGGTTCAGGAAGTTGATGACCGTTCCGCTCAACGCCAGATGCTTGTTGACCTGCCAGTTCAGTCCGCCGAAGGTTTCCCACCGTCCGTTGAAGTAATAGGCATCGTTGATGTTGGCATACGTCTTGCTAAAGTAACGGAAACTTGCCCAGACTTTCAAATCTTTCGTAATCATATAGCTCGGATCGAGTTCAATCAGGACCTTCGGTATTTCGGCCACGATATTGCCTGTCGCATTGATGCTGGAGACGCTTCCGTCGGGGAATGTGACGCCTGTCTCATACTTCTTGTACTTCGGGACCTGGTAGGTAAACAGGAAGTGGAAGTCGAAACCCTTGAACGGCTTGAAGACCGCATCCGTTGTCCATCCCATCGTCTTGATGTCGTAACTCAGCGGAGCCGCCTTGATGTCCTTGCCTGTCGGGTCGTTCGGATTGATCAGGTTCAACGTCGAGTTGTTGTTTGTCTTGGCAATGTAGGAGAACAGGGAAGTCAGGCTCACCCAATCCGTGTTATAATACAGTCCGGCACGTCCTAAAGGTACGGTTATTTTATCTACATTCGGCATATCCGCCGGAGAGAAATTCGACAGGTTCGGACGCTGTGTGATATAGGTGAAGTCACCGGTCAGGCCGAACTGCCCGGTCATCTTATAGGTCAGGGCGGCAGTCAGGGCCATGTTCAGCCAGTCGTAGCTGAAGTTACGCGGTGCGATCACCGTCCCGTCGGCAGCGACAGCGCCGATATGGTAATCGTTGAAACGTCCAACCGCATTCCCCTCGGCATTGTAGACGGCGAGGTTCTCCCCTTCCAGGCGTTGGTATTCGAGGCGGGCGCCGTAATAGGCGTTCAGCTTGTCCGTGATATCCCAGTCGTGCGTGGCATAAAGCGCCAGTTTGTTTTCATGCCCCTTATAATATTCGGAGGCGTTCTGGTTGAAGTTATAATAGGGCGTATCGCCGTAATAGTGCACCTTGTCGGAGCCTGTGTTATAGAGCATCTGTGGGTAAGCCTCGACCGTGTGGTCGTACATCGTCGTGTTGGAAGCATAATCCACATCGTAATACCATTCGTTCAGCCCGATGCGCCAGGTCTGGTTGCCATACTTGCGCGACAGTTCGGTCGTGAAGAACACCTCGTCTATCTTGCCCCGGTTGAAGCAGGACATACGGCTCTGCACGTATCCGCTGTAAGGCTGGAACGCACCGTCGGCCTGACGGGTCTGATAGCCGGCGGAGGCATCCTGTTCTTTCATGTCCATCGGCGTCTGGTAGAGGTATGAGCCTTGCGAGTGGTCGTACTTCATATTGACCTTCCATTCCAGCCCGTTATCCCATTTGTAGGAATGGAGGAGCGTCACCTGGTTGCCCCGGCTGGCGGTCGCATCATAGAGGTTGACGTTCCCGACTTTTCCCGTCCGGATATCCAGGTAAGGGATTGTGCCGACATTGGGCAGGTAGGAAGAAGTTCCGAGGCTGAAGCCGGGAATCTCTTTCACGCTTCCGTCGCCGACATAGATGAAGGGAGCGCCGGTGGTCGCGTTAGACAGCCAGTGACTGTTGCTGTAATGGTAGATGACGGAGAACTGTCCGCGCCCTTCGTTGTAGCGCTTGCTCAGGGCGAACTTATAGATTTCCGTCCGGTCCTGATACTGGGCGAAGCGCAACTTGAACGAGCCCGGGTCGAAATTCTGGTAGATGCTTCCGCTGTAGAACCAGCCTTTCCCCAACCCTCCGTTCAGGTTCAGGTCGAACTGCTGCCGGCCGAAATGGTTGGTATTGTAGTTCAGCGTGCCGTTGAAGGCTTTCTTTCCGTCGAGTCCCAGTTGGGTGAACGAGTTGACGGCATAGCCGATGTTACCGGTCGTGATGGCTGTCTCGGATATCTTCATCAGTCCGATATGCGAGAGGCTGCCGTCGCCGCGCCAATGCGTGTTTACGTTATGGGGATTCGAATTATAGACGACCGGAAGGCCGTTCTCGAGTACGTTGACATCTCCGCCGGGCAGGCCGATCGAGATCTCGCGGGGACCATTAGCACTTGCTGCGTTCAGCATGACGTTACGGCTGTTCGTCTCCCCCTTCTTTTCGCTACCGGAAGGGATCGTATCCTTTACAGCTTCTTGTGCATAAAGAGCAGATGTAAGGAAACAGCCGGCAAGGGACGCGATAAAATACCTTTTCATGGCAACAGTTTTCATATAGATTGTTTTAAAATGTTTTCGAGGCAATGCGTTTTACGGAGGCAAAAGTAGGGTGCTCCGGACAGGCGGGCGATAACAAATGAAGCAGGAAGTATGACAAATGTCTCATGCCATAAAAAAGTTTCGGGTCTTGTCAAATCCGTCCTGTTTATGTGACAAATGTAATAGGCCGTATTGCTTCTAAGCAATAGGGTACATATGGTTCTAAGCAATCAGTCGTATTGGTTCTAAGCAATAGGGTACCTGTGGTTCTAAGCAATAGGTCGTATTGGTTCTAAGCAATCGGGTACGATTAGTTATAAGTAATCGGGTATGTGTCCTTACCAGTAATCGGATGCGATTAATTATAAGCAATCGGGTGCGATTAATTTCCCTGGTATTCGGTAGGCGTCACGTTGTAGGCCGCCTTGAAGCATTTGGCGAAATAGGCGGAGGAGGAAAAGCCGGTCTGGTAGGCGATTTCGCTTACGTTATATTGCCTCTGTTTCAACAGGACGGCGGCTTTCTTCAGGCGGTAGTTGCGGAGGAAGTCGACGGGGCTCGTACCCGTCAGGTCTTTGATCTTCCGGTGAAGATGCCCGCGGGAGAGTCCGAGCGTGTCGCTCAGCCGTTCGATGTTATATTCGGGGTCGGCATAAACCTGTTCAATCTGGGTCAGGAACTTACGCAGGAAGAAGTCGTCCATGTTCTCGACCTTCTCCGGCTCGCCCATCAGCAGGTTGCTGCTTTGCAGCTTTTGCAACAGCGTCTCGCGGAGCTTCTTGCGTTCTTCGAGGATACGGATGATGCGGAGCTTGACGAAGTCCATCCGGAAGGGTTTCTGTATATAGCCGTCCGCACCGCCGGAGATGCCGTACATACGCTGGCGTTCGTCGGTCAGTGCCGTCAGGAGGATAAGCGGGATATGGCTGGTGGCGAGGTTTGTCTTGACAGCCTTGCAGAGTTCGAAGCCATTCATTTCGGGCATCATGACGTCGCTCAGGACAAGGGATATCTCTTCCGTGTTCAGCAGCTCGAACGCGACCTTCCCGTTGACGGCTGTCAAGCATCGGAAGTTGGCGGACAGTTCCCGGCAGAGGAACGTGCGGACCTCGTCATCGTCCTCGACAACCAGAACGGTGTAGGGATATTCTTTCGCGAGCAACTCCTTCTGTCCGGAATCGTCGAGGCAGGAGGCGTCGTAGGCAAGGGGCGAAACGGGTATCTCGGTGATGTATTCGCCTTTCAGCTGCGTCTTGTCGCGATGGAGGCTGAACGTAAAGGCGCTGCCTTTGCCGGGCGTGCTCTCCACGTCTATCCGGCCGTTGTGCATCCGGATGTATTCGTTCACCAGATGGAGGCCGATGCCCGTCCCCGTCCGGCTGTTTTCGGAATAGAAGCGGTTGAACAGATACGGGATGTTTTCAGGCTGGATGCCGGAGCCGTTATCCTCGACGACAATCGTCACCCACGCTTCGGAGACGGAAAGCTTCACCGCGATGCGCCCTCCTTCCGGCGTGAACTTGAAGGCGTTGGAGAGCAGGTTGACAATCACCTTCTCGATCATATCGGGGTCGAGCCAGACACGGCATTCTTTCGTATCGGCGGTAAAGAGATAGTCGATGTTGCGTACCTTCGCCATGCTGTTGAAATAGGATTTCACTTCGCCGGTGAAGGAGACGATCTCCGTCTCGCGTATCTTCAGTTTCTCCTGCTTGTTCTCGACCTTGCGGAAGTCGAGTATCTGGTTGATCACCCGGAGCAGGCGACCGGCATTCTTATGGACCAGCTCGAGGTCCGGCAGGTAGGGCGAGTCGTGGAGCAGGCCGATCAGCTTGTCCAGCGGTCCCAGGATCAGGGTGAGCGGCGTACGTACCTCGTGGGAGATGTTCGTGAAGAACTGGAGCTTGGAGGCGGTCACCTCTTCTATCTCGGCATTGAGGGAGATCAGCTTGCGGCGCTGTTCCTCCTCTTTCTTGTTTATCTCACGCAGTTCGCGGTTGGCGAGCCGTATCTTCCGGTTGATATAAAAGACGTAGACCGACAGGGAGATAAAGCCGATCATCAGCAACGTAATCACCCAGACGGAGCTCCGGAGGAAGAGGAAACGGTTCAGCAGCTCGTCCATACGGGTGCGCTGCGTCTCGATACGCTGCTGGTAATTCAGCAACCGTTCGGTTTGCAACAGGAGGCTACGGGCGGCTTCCTTGTCGACGATGCCGCTATGCAAGGGGATAAAGGGGTCGACCGTTTCGCCGTTGATCAGTCGCATGGCGGTACGTACAACCTGTTCGCCTCCGGTCGGATAGAGGAAAGAGGCGTCGATGCGTCCGTCGGCGATGGCTTGCAAACCGGCTTCGGCTACGGCGTCCATACCGATAACCGGCAGGCGTTTCCCTTGGGCGGAGTCTGTCGAGAGGAAATACTCGCGGGCGGCGATCGCCATGACATCGTTATGGGCAAACACAAAGTCGACGGGTTGGGTAAGTTTCATCTCCCGGAGACGTCCGGCGGCTATATCCTGTTTCCATTCGCCTTCCACCGGGACGAAAGTCAGGTCCTTGCGCTCCGAGAGGGCATCCCGGAAACCGTTGTGACGCTCCTGTGCGGGGGAAGAGCCTTTCGCACCCCATATTTCGAGGATTGTGGCATTTGGCGGCAGGTAGCGGGCGGCATATTTCCCGGCGGTCACCCCTAATTCGTAGTTGTTGGCTCCCACAAAAGTGGTGTATTGGCTGGTGTTGACTTTCCGGTCGGTAATGATTGTCGGGATACCGGCGCGGTAGGCCTCTTCGGCAACTGCCGTCAGCGGGGCTGATTCCAGGGGGGAGATGACCAGGACGTCGACCTTCTGCCTGATCAGTTCACGTATCTGTTCGATCTGGCGATCGTTGTTGCTGTCGGCATCTTTAATAATGACTTTCAGATTATCATAGTTGGATGCCTCGATCCCTACTTCGCGGATCATGGCTTGCCGCCAATCATCGTCGGTCATACATTGCGAAATACCTATCACATAATCCTTTTCCTTCCCGCCACAGGCAGAAAGGAGTAAAGAGAGAAGGAGCGCTATGTAATAGGTGTGTTTCATGTATTTGCTGATATGAACCTGTTTATATTATCATGGAACACGGGATGACACCGATAAAACAGATGACCGCAGATTTGTTTTTAACAAATAGATCTGTGGTCATCCGCCCAATCCATGTGATCTGTGTTCCATGACAATATTATGGTTCATTATTTCTTAATTATGCACCAGCGTCCCGATGTTCTCACCGCTCATGACCTTTTTCAGGTTGCCGTTGGTGTCCATGTCGAAGACGATGATCGGGAGGTTGTTTTCCTTGCACATCGTTGTGGCTGTCAGGTCCATGACCTTCAGGCCGCGTGTATAGATTTCGTCATAGGTGATGTCGGAGAACTTGGTTGCCGTCGGGTCTTTCTCCGGATCGGCCGTGTAGATACCGTCGACGCGGGTTCCTTTCAACATCACGTCCGCTTCGATCTCGATACCCCGCAGAGAAGAGCCTGTATCGGTCGTAAAGAACGGGTTGCCTGTTCCGCCGGACATAATCACGACATTGCCCTGCTCCAGCAGCTCGATGGCCCGCCATTTATTGTAGAACTCGCCGATCGGTTCCATGCGGATAGCCGTCAGCACTTTCGCCTTCACCCCCTGGGCAACGAGCGCAGAACTCAAGGCAAGGCTATTGATAACGGTAGCCAACATCCCCATCTGATCGCCCTTCACCCGGTCGAAGCCTTTGGAAGCCCCGCTCAGACCCCGGAATATATTACCGCCGCCGATCACAATACCGATCTGGACACCCATTTCGGCAATCTCCTTGATCTGTGCCGCATATTCATTCAGACGCACTTCGTCTATACCATATTGTTTTCCTCCCATAAGCGACTCACCGCTTAACTTTAACAGGATACGTTTGTACTGAGCCATAATTATCTTTATCGTTTGATTGTTATACCCACAAAAATACAGCATTTAAATGATCCTACAATACTCGTTCCCTGTTTTAGTAAAAGATTTTAATATTACTGTATACCGATTGTAACAGCTTTGTAACATTGCAGCCCTACCTTTGTTATTTACCAGGACCTTATTCCTAACTTTTATGCGGCAACCCTCTTTCAGCGGAAAGAAACGGGTTGCCGTATATTTTTCCTAAACAATGCCGCAATACTTATAAATACTTTAAAAACCGCAACAATACGGATTCGCCCCTTGTTTTCAATGCACGAAACTAAATTGTAGTAATCATTTAAAATGTATTCAGTATGAAAGATTTATTAATCGGTATGGTAGTCGGAGTGGTAACAGGTTATGTACTCCGCAAAATGGAAGACGACGGGAAATTCCACTGCATGCACGAACATATGCACAAATTTGCATCGAAAATGAAAGACGAAGCCGAAAGCCTGAAAGATGCGGGCCTGAATAAAGTCGAATATGTAGCCGACCGTGTCCACCAGGCAGCCGAACAGGAAAAGAGCAAAAAGAATTAAAGTTCGCCATTACGACCGTCTTAATCTTTGCGAGGTGCCGAGTGCATACCCCATTAGGACGGTCGTAATGGCGATTACGACCGTCCTAATGCCTAAAAACCACGAAAGGCAGACATCAGGTACGATTTTAAAATGGAGTTGAAATAAGTATATTATTTCTTTAAAATCGTATATTTGTGCCATTATGATAAAGGATTCTATTATTTACATCGGGTTATGCCTGCTTCTTTGTGTTTCCGGCAAGGCACAGATCAGTCATGGCGGACAGCCATTGCCTCTTTCTGCCACAAAAAGCCTGACGGACGAGATGTTCATACAAATGCCGGAATTCGACCTATCGGAACAACTCCGCCTCGATTCGCTTGAAGCGACCGACCTACGCAGCGGCTATCGTTTCGCCTATAAGTTTATGACAGATTATACCCCCGATAATTCAGGCATTCATTTTACCCTACCTGACGGCACGAAAGTCTGGAGGCTCGGAATCCGTTCCCGTAACGCTCTTTCCATTAATATAATGTTTAGCGAATACCACCTACCCGAAAGCAGCCGCCTGTTTCTCTACAACAGCGACCAGACGGAAGTATTGGGTTCTTTCAATCATCTGAATAACTCCGAGTTGGGATTATTGCCAGTCGCCCCGATTACGGGCGACGAACTGATCGTCGAATATCAGGAACCGGCCGATGCCGCTTTTCCCGGCAGACTCACCGTCGGCGAAGTGAATCACGGCTATCGCGACTTCCGGGTGTCCGAACCGATACCCGACCAGCCTTCCTATTGGTGCATGCCGCCTGTAGCCTGCTATCAGGATACGACAACACGATACGATGATATCGAGCGCAGCGTCCTCCTGCTGATCATCAACGGGACAATAGGGTGCACCGGCACACTCGTCAACAATACGGCAAACGACGGAAAGCCCTACCTGCTCACGGCGTCTCATTGCCTGAACAATCAGTTCAGTATAGAAAACCCCGATTATGAGGAGGTTGCCGGCAACATCGTCTGCTATTTCAACTACAACAGCCCACAATGCGATCCGGTAGAGCCGGGGCGCACCGACCAGACTTTGACGTCGGCCCATTTCCGGGCGGTGAATGAAAAGACCGACATGGCATTGCTGGAATTGTTGGATACGCCTCCCACCGACTACCGGGCTTACTATGCCGGTTGGAATGCACAGGATGCGGGCGTAGCTCCTTACGTATGCATCCACCATCCGGGCGGATCGCTGAAACGGTTGAATCTCGTGGAGGGAGACGTGGAACTTACAACCTATAAGATACCCGTTACCGAATTTAACGAGAATACCCATTGGAAAGTAAACCGTTGGGCGACCGGTTGTACTGCCGGAGGTTCGTCGGGCTCTCCCCTCTTCGACGGAGGCAACCTTCTCATCGGAGGGCTGACCGGAGGGGCATCGCAATGCGGGAAGCCGGTCGAAGACTATTTCTTCTCCATACAAAAAAGCTGGTCCGATCCGGAAGACAGCAGCCGGCAGCTCAAATACTGGCTCGATCCCATCGGACTCGACTCTCCTATCTGCGAAGGATTGGACCCGAACAATACGGGAACAGCCAATGAGCGGATAAAGGCTGAAAGCGGTGTAATCCTGTTTGCCGACAAGTACCACCGGACAATCCGCATCGACTTTGCAACGCCTGTAAGCCATGCTTCGCTTGCCCTGGTCTCGTTCGACGGAAGGACTGTCAGACAGTACCCGCTCGACGGACAACAAACAACCCTGAAAATAGGTTCCATCCCTGCCGGAGCGTACATTGCGAAAGTTGTTTATAATAACAAACTTTATACTCAAAAGGTGCTGTTTTGATTAAAATTTGACAATAGCCCCTGCCTGAATAGCAGAAAGATTGCAGTCATAACAGAGCGGTCAAAAGGTATATTTGCATAAGAGATTTTACTCGAACAACCGCATTTAGCCCAATTTATCGTATATTTAGGTTGCTAAAACCGCTAAACGATCCTCATAATTCATTAATAAGTATTAATTAGAAAGATTTTATTTCTTCTTTGCTCTTCATAACAAAAAAATGCTTTAGTTTTGCACTTTGATGGCTAAGGAATGATTGAAAGTGAATATATAAACATAGTAACATTTTAAACTTACATCAAATTATGAACAAAAAGTATTTATTGCCTTTCCTTGTATTGGCAGCAATTCTGACTTTTTCTTCTTGTTCTAACAAGTTGAAACCGTTAGCTGAAGAGTACATCAAAGCTGAACCGCAGCCGCTTGAGGCCATCGGAGGCAAAGTTCCTGTGACTATTAATGCCACATTCCCTGCAAAATGGTTCAACAAGAAAGCAACTGTAACCGTAACTCCGGTTCTGCGTTATGCCGGTGGTGAAGCATGGGGAACATCTTACACTTACCAAGGTGAAAAAGTAAAGGGAAACAACCAGGTTATCCCGCAGAAAGAAGGTGCTAACGTAACCATGAAATCTGCTTTCACTTACAAACCGGAAATGAAGAAATCCGAACTGTATCTGACTTTCGATGCAAAGATCAAGAACAAAACAGTTAAATTGCCGGATGTAAAAATCGGCGAAGGCGTGATCGCTACTTCCGAATTGGCTGATGCAGCTACTGCTAACGCAGCTATCGCAGCAGACAAATTCCAGCGTATCATCAAAGAAGCTCACGATGCTAACATCATGTTCCTTATCCAGCAGGCTAACCTGCGTGCACAAGAGTTGAACTCTGACGCTATCAAAGAATGGAAAGAACTTGTTAAGAATGCTGACGAAGCTCCTAACCAGAATGTAGCAATCGAAATTTCTGCTTACGCTTCTCCTGACGGTGGTGTTAAGCTGAACACTGGCCTGGCTGAAAATCGTGAAGGCAACACAAGCAAATATCTGTCTAAAGAGTTGAAGAAAATGAAAGTTGACGCTCCGGTTGACGCTCGTTACACAGCTCAGGACTGGGAAGGTTTCAAAGAATTGGTACAGGCTTCCAATCTGCAGGATAAAGACCTCGTGCTGAGAGTTCTCTCTATGTACCAGGATCCTGAAACAAGAGAAAAAGAAATCAAAAACATCTCTGCTGTTTACTCTGACTTGGCTGAAACAATCCTGCCGCAACTTCGTCGTTCTCGTTTGACTGCCAATATCGAAATCATCGGTAAGTCTGACGACGAAATCAGCGCTTTGGCTAAGAGCAATCCTAAAGAACTGAACATCGAAGAAATTCTGTACGCTGCTACTCTGACTAACAACGACGCAGAAAAGATGGCTATCTATACAAAAGCTTCTGAACTGTATCCGAACTGCTACCGTGCTTGGAACAACGTAGGTATGATGGCATTCCGCGCTGGTGACCTGGCTAAGGCAGAACAGATGTTCAACAAATCAAACTCTGTAAAAGCTAATCCGGAAGCTAACATGAACTTAGGTTTGATCGCTCTGACTAAGGGTGACCAGGCTAAGGCTCAGCAATTGTTCGGTAGCGCATCAGGCGTTGCTGAATTAGGCGAAGCTCTGGGTGTTCTGTATCTGGAACAGGGCGAATGGGCTAAGGCTGCCAACTCTTTCGGTTCAGTTAAGTCTAACAACGCTGCTCTGGCTCAGATCCTGACAAAGGATTACAGCAAAGCATCTCAGACTTTGAACGCAGTTGCTAAACCTGACGCAACAACTTCTTACCTGAAAGCTGTCGTAGCTGCTCGTACAAACGATGCTAACGGTGTTATCAGCAACCTGAAAGCTGCTATCGCCGCCGACAAATCTATGGCTAAAGAAGCTGCTATCGATCTGGAATTTGCTAAATATGCAACTAACAGCGAATTTGCATCTTTGGTTAAGTAATAACAAACTTATTCCATATACTTTAAAAGCCGCCTCCGTAAAAAGAGGCGGCTTTTTTTGTTATATCCAAAACAATACGTATCTTTCGGAGCACATTATAACACAATGTAATATGACAAAGAATATACTGTATCTCCTTATTCTTTACTTATTGCCGGCTTGTTCAGGTAAGCAACAAGAGCAAAGCGAACCCGCTCCGCAGAAAGAAGACAAGACCGAATTGCCGGTATTGGATCTGGCAAGTGTTATCGACAAGCAAATGCCGGATACGTTTACATGGAACAGCCTTGCTAAAAACATCCGCCTCGTCCCTATTTCGACTAATAGCCGTACTTTAATGGGCATCTCCAGAGAGTTGATTTATTGGGGTGATAACTTCTATATTGCAGCAGAATTCCAAACCCAGACCATCTACAAAATAGATAAAGACGGTACTATCTTGAAAGCATTCCGCCATGTCGGAAACGTCCCCGGCGAATATGTATATCTCTCACGTATCGACTACAGTCCGCAAGACTCACTGATTCAGGTTTTCGACAATGGAAACAGAAAATGGATTTTTTACAACACAGATGGAAAGTTGATTAAAGAAATATCTTTTTCGGAATCTGAAATAAGCTATCCCCTCCTGTTCAAAGAGGATTATGTAATCTGCCGGGGGACTTCGGAAGCTCCCAACCAGTTATATATTACAGATAAGAACTTAAACATTCTTCAACGATTATGTCCGTTCGACACATCATGGACAATTAGGGAAAAAGCAGTCACTATATTACAAACAAGTCGGTGCAAAAACCGGGATATACTATTGTTTAACCATGCTACCTCAGACAGTGTCTTTTCCGTAACAGACAAAGGACTTATCCCGCAGTTTATCCTGAACAAAGGGAAAAATACGATTCCAGCCGATGAAGTAAAGAAATTCTTAGAACTGTTACAACAGGGAAGCCCCTACATCCTGCAATTGAATATCTACTCCTTACCCGGCTACTATCTGATTAGTTATGCCCGGAATAAACAAGGGATCGAAGAGATCTGGAGCAAATCAGACAACCGGCTCGTCTCCCGGTTCTTCAATACAAAAGAGGAAGTTGGCATTCCTTTCATACTCCCTTCCGGTAAAAAGATACGAATCGCGGATTATTCCCTATACGCCAACGGGAACCGTATCGCCTTGTTCATCCCGGCAGAAGACCTGGTCGGAGATATCGAAGGGGTGAAAGAAGATGATAATCCGGTTTTATTACTCATTGAGACATAAGATAAGACACAGAAATTCTAAATTTAATAGATTGAATTATGAAAACAGTTCTATACATATTATCAACCTGTTTACTCAGTATGGTATTCACGTTGTCCGTACACGCCCAGGGAGGCGAATCGGAATATCTGTTCAAAGACTTCCAGCAAAGCCTGGTCTATTACAAGGATGGCAGGGTGTTCAAAGTAAAACTCAACTACAGCTTGGCAAGGAATGCTTTTATGTTTATTGACGAGAACGATAAGAATAATGTCAAGCTTTTTGCCGAACCGGAGATGGTACGGGTACTGAAGATAGACAACCGTACCTTCCAGTTAACACCAAAAGGACTGGCACAGGAACATCTAAACCAGGATCCTTACCTGGCAGTCACCTATAGAGGAAGATCCCGCCCACAAGGGAAGCAGGTCGGCTACGGAGGACGTTCGGAAACAGCTTCCGTCGATTCCTATTCCAGCATCCAATCAGCCGGACATATATTCAAGCTCGAAACGGAGAAAATCATCATTGCCGATGTCCAAAAGCGGTACACAACAAAGAGAAACGGAAAAGAAAAAGCATTTGAGACAAGTAAGCAGTTCCTCAAACTATATCCGAAAGAGCAACAAGAAACAATACAGAAATATATCAAAGCGCAAAAGACGAACTTCGACGATCCGCAACAGGTTCTCGAGCTGGTCAAATATGCAGAGGCTTTATAAACGCCCTCCATATTAGCCAAATATCTATAGAAATCCGACAAAAAGCACATTTGCATATCCGTTACTTTTCCTATTTTTGGACATCTCTGGAAATAAGAAGAACAAACATATGCAAAAACAAATGAAATCGCTGATTCTCGCCTTTGCGTGCATGGTCTTACCGGTTATGGCGCAAAAGACCGATTTGGTAAACCCAATCATCGGAACAAACGGAATGGGACATACATTTCCCGGCGCTTGTGCCCCTTTTGGGATTGTACAGGTTAGTCCGGACACTGATACCATTCCCCACAACATCGATGGTGTATATCAACCCCGTGCCTACGAATATTGTGCCGGATACCAGCATAAGGATAGCTCCATTGTTGGTTTCAGCCATACCCATTTCAGCGGTACAGGCCATTCCGACCTGGGGGATATCCTCCTGATGCCTTTCACCGGGAAATTACAGCTAAATCCGGGCACAGCCGACAATCCGGATAGCGGCTATCGTTCCCGTTTCAGCCATAACACGGAAATATCCCGTCCAGGCTATTACGAAGTATTCCTGGCCGACGACCGGATCAAAGTCCAGCTGACGGCGACCGAGCGGACCGGTATCCACAAATATACCTACCCCGCCGACCAGAAAAAACAATTGATACTCGACCTCAATCATAGCATTTATAATTACGACGGCAAAGTACTGTGGGCAAACCTCCGGGTCGAAAACGACACGTTGCTGACCGGTTACCGTATTACCAACGGATGGAGCCGTGTGAACTACACCTATTTTGCGATTTCGTTCTCACAACCGATTACACATTATGGCTACACGGACCGGGAGAAAGTCAATTATCCGGGAGGTTTCCGCCGTTTCAACACAGCCGAGAACTTCCCTGAGATCGGCGGCCGTAAAGTGGTTTCTTACTTTGAATTCAAGGAAGGCGCAGCCCCGCTCGAAATCAAGGTGGCTCTTTCGGCTGTCGGGACAGACGGAGCCGTGAAGAACCTGCAGGCGGAAGCAAGCGGCAAATCGTTCGATTCGATCCGCGGCGAGACAAACGGCAAATGGGAAAAGGCCCTTTCCGTAATCGATGCCGAAGGAAGCAACGACCAGCTGACAATGCTCTACACCTCGTTATACCATACCATGATCAACCCGTCCGTTTATATGGATGTGGACGGCAAGTACAGAGGAATCGACCATAATATCCACCAGGCAGACGGATTTACCAACTATACGGTATTCTCGGTCTGGGATACTTACCGGGCTTTACATCCGTTGTTTAACATCATCAAACGGGATGTCAGTGCGAATATAGTCAAATCGATGCTCGCCCATTATAACCAAAGCGTGCATCATCTGCTGCCGGTCTGGTCGCATATGGGAAATGAGAACTGGTGCATGATCGGATACCATTCCGTTTCCGTCCTTGCCGATGCCATTGCCAAAGGTTTGCCGATCGACAGGCAAGAGGCTGTCAAAGCCATGATCAGCAGTTCGAACGTTCCTTACTACGACCATACGGACGAGTACAAACAATTGGGTTATGTGCCTTTTGATAATTCCCCGATATCGGCATCCATCACGTTAGAAAATGCCTATGAAGACTGGACGATCTACCACACGGCCCTTTTGACAGGAGACAAGCAAACGGCAGAGACATACCGGAAGCGTGCCCTCTCCTACCGGAACGTATTCAAACCGGGCTTGGGTTTTGCCTGCCCCCGTTATAAAGACGGTAGCTGGAAAGAAGATATCGATCTGTTGAGCACCCACGGACAAGGTTTTATCGAAGGAAATGCCTGGAACTATTCGTTCTATGTACCGCAGGCACCATCCGACCTGCTCCGCCTGATGGGTGGTAACCGCAGCTTTATCAACAAGCTGGACTCCCTGTTCACCATGCATCTCCCGGATGAATTCTTTGCCCAGACGGAAGATGTCACCCGCGAAGGTTTGCTCGGCACATACGTACACGGGAACGAACCCAGCCATCACATTCCTTACTTATATACCTGGACTTCCGAGCCCTGGAAAACACAATATTGGGTTCGTGAAATCATGAACCGTATGTACCGGAACAACATCGACGGCTTGTGCGGAAACGACGATTGCGGTCAGATGTCCGCCTGGTATATCTTCTCGGCAATGGGTTTCTACCCGGTATGTCCCGGAACAGACCAGTATGTAATCGGAACTCCCTATCTTCCATACATGAAAGTAAACCTGGAAAACGGGAAAACGTTTGTAATCAAAGCAGACAAGGCCAACGACAAGAACCGCTATATCAAATCCGTTATCCTGAACGGTAAGCCCTATAAAAAGGCTTACATCACCCAGCAGGACATCATGAACGGTGGCGAACTCGTCTTCCAAATGACCTCAACCCCCAACAAGAAAAGGCTGTTCACGGAGGAGGAAAAGCCTTATTCGTTAACATCAGCAGAATAAAAAAAACAACACACCATGAGATCACTTATAATTAACTATCTCTCAATCCTTTTATGTGCACAGGCTTTTTTTGCCTGTGCACCCAATGTACAAAAGACTTCCGAACGCACGTTCAGGATCATTCATAACAATGATGGTTCCGACCTTTTAGGGAACCGTTGGTTCAAACAGCGTCCACTGACACTGGCCGACCTGGATTCGTGTGTGGATATGGTCGCAAACTCGCAGGTCACGACTTACATGATGTGCTCCGGAAGCGACTTCTTCTATGTACGCTCCAAATACGGGCATGTAATGGGGGACGACCTGAACGGCACACTGGATTGCGGCTGTGATACCGCCCAATATAATTCGTTCCGCAAGTATTACCGCAATCACCTGAATCTGGAAAAAGAGGGGACCGATCTCGTTGCCCACACACTTACGCGGGCAAAAGAGAAGGGGATGGAAGCCTTTATCACTTACCGGATGAATGACCTGCATTTCAATGACACAACCACTCATTGCCCGATCTGGTACACCGACTTCTGGATCAAGCATCCCGAATACTGGCTGAACGACACGACACAAGGCTATAACAGCGGAGGTGCCCTGGACTTCGCCATCAAGGAGGTACGCGACCGTAAGCTGGCGATTATCACCGAACAACTCGAAAGGTATGACATGATAGACGGTTACGACCTGGACTTCATGCGTTTTATAGTCTATTTCAAATCGGGTACAGGGCCGCAGAACGCACCGCTTATGACCCAGTTGGTAAAAGATATCCGCAAAAAGGTAGACGAAGTATCGGCCAAACGGGGGAAAAAGATCCTGCTATCGGCGCGTGTGGCCCCGACAGTTGAACAAAATATGATGAAGGGTCTGGATATACGCGAATGGCTCCGCTTAGGGTTACTGGATTTTATCAGTACGGGTGTCCACTGGCGGGGAGATCCGGCAATGCCCGTAGCCAAATTCCGGGAAGAGTTGGGAGACGACCTGAACATACCATTCTACAGTTCCATTGACGACGGCGGCTATCGTCCGAGAGAATTCTGGTCGCATGGCATGCACCGGGGCATGTGCTCGCATATACTCTCGCAGGGGGCAGACGGCATTTATTTGTTCAATTACTATTTCGGCGAGTACTATTCCGATTATGACGGAAAACTGCACTTGGAAGACGGGGGACAGGTCTGCCGTGTCAGAATACCCGAATTGCTCCAGGAATTAGGTTCTCTGGAAACATTGAAAGGCCGGAACAAAGTATATGCTTTATCGGACGGTGTTGTCCAGTATAATATAAAGCCAGACTCTCCCCTCCCTCTCAAAATCAACAAGGAGGAACGGAAAGAGGCGAATATCTATATCGGCGATGCCGTAGAAGAAGGCTATCCGGAGGAAGCAATCCTGTTTATCCGCACCAGCCGCCCGGCAACCTGCCGGCTGACAATCAACGGACAGACAATCGAAAAAGAAATGCCGTCTTATACCCACCTCTACGACAAAGAACGTGGCTTGGAGGGGGACGAGAAGGAGTATGCTTTCATTCTGCCTGCAAATGTCCTCAAACAGGGTTATAACAGCATCGGTTTCCAATCTGAAGACAAAGATGCGTTTACGGTTAAACGGGTAGAAGTCGCGCTAAAGTACGGGGATGTAGAAACACACGGATACTTCTGATTTGAAATAGACCTAAATAAAATATTTAAAGATAGGAAAGCTCATAAAATATTTCCTATCTTTGCTTTTGGTATAACTAAATTCATTGGCTATGAGAAAAAGACAGAATGTAAATTTTCATCTGCTACCGATTAAGGAAGAGAGTATAAGCATCCCGAAAGAGGTTGCAAGGTATTTATTGGATATATCCAAGTTGATTATCGGAGGTGCTGTTATCACGGCGGCACTGGATATGATTCCCGATAAAATAACAGTGATATATATAGCTGGAGTAGCGGCTACTGTGATAGCCATTGGTGCTTTTATTACATTAATAACTTATAAAAAATAATGACAATGAGTGCAGCAATTTTATTATACAGTATTTTAGGTGGATTAGGCTTAGCCTATCTTATCTTTATTCTGACCCCGGCCGGAAAACGTTGGATAAGATCTTGGGATAAATAAACGTAAGTTTCTCAAATAAAAAGCGTACGTCTTTCGGGGAAAAGACGTACGCTTTTTTTCATAACTTTCCGCATAACCCAACAAGGCACTTTTCAATATAACAAAACTATAGTTCAGTATATTTCATGTACAAAATAGTGTATAGTGCGGAATATGCAGAAAGGATCCTTATTTCTTTATATTCGTCGATTTGTAAGCATGGATATTTTCTTTCTTCCCGGCAGACGGTTCCGTGACCTTGATCTTTGTAAATGTGCCGTTGTTCACATCATCCAACACGATAGCCAGACGATAGTCTTTCTTTAAGGCTGTCAACTTCACATTCTTGAATGTGACCCCATCTGCATGGCGTACATAAAATCCCCAGGCAGGTAACTCTTTATGCTGGGAAAATTCAGGATAAGCCTTCGGCATTTCAGGCACTTTGTCCAACTCGTCCAGACCAACCTTCGCATACAAAGGATTACCACCGCCCGGATATACGATCTCTACATTCTCGATCGAGACATTGGTAATCTTATTATCCTTCAAACCAACAATCCCGGAGGGAGAGATATTACGGGGATTATCTTCCGTCGGTCCTTCATACTCATATCCGGCATCCGGCTTTGTGGCAGGGACCTCCGCGTAGACATTCGAGATATGTACGTTATCCATCCGGCTACGGCGGCCCTCACGGCGCTCCCCTACAACCAGGTAAATAGGATTACCCGTATTGATGGAACGCAGGCTATCCACTATCACATTTTCAACCAGCCCACCATCGACCGCTTGGATCGTTATAGCCGAACGGAACGTATCAAACACCGTATTATTGATAATCTTTATATTCTTAAAACCGCCTGTAGAGGCTGTCCCAAACTTGATACCGCTCGCACTGGAACAAGCCGTATTGTTGCGTACCTCGATATTCTGGCAGATTGCGTCAGCGCTATGTGACTTCAAACAAATCGCGTCGTCAGTAGCATCCACATAGCAGTTCTGGATCAGGGCGCCGTTACAATCGACGATATCCATACCGTCATTGTTCCAATAAGCGCGGCTGTGGACGGTAATACCATCGATCAACAGGTTCTCGCACTGGTCGTAGGTCTGCGTCCAGAAAGCCGGATTCATCAATGTAATCCCTTTTATCTCCACGTTCTTGCACTCGCGGAAGTAAACTAATTTCGGACGGTTGGCGACACGTCCCAACTGTAATTTGTCATTAATGACACCGGAATAGACCTGGTTGACGTAATTATTAGCAAGCTCACGTCCTCGTCCGTCGATCACGCCTTTGCCGGTAATCCCGATATTATCCTGTTTATTCGCCAGAATCAGACCATACCAGGCATTCAACTCCATATCATAATCGTACGGATTAGTGGAACCGACCAGCACTGCCCCTTCTCCCAGATGAATGGTCACATTCGACTTCATGTGGATACTTCCGGTCAGATAACGTCCGACACTAAACACAAGTCGTCCGCCTCCATTCTCAGAGATAAAATCAATCGCCTTCTGTATGGAACGGGTGTTCATGGTAGTCCCATCCGATTTAATCCCGAACATGGTCATCTGATAATCCTTTGCCCAAACCGGAACCACAGCCCCGATCAAAAAGCACATCATCACAATCTTCTTCAATATCTTCATATCTTCTTTATTTTTCAACTTTTAATTTTCAACTTTCAACTCTATACATAGTGACCGGTCCGACCAATCCCGCCGGCTGGATAACATCCTGCCTCCGGGTCCATGCCTGAGCAATCTTATTATCCGTCAGTGTCTTCATGTAATTACCCATAACGGTTACCACATGTATTTCAATTGTATTTCCCCCCTGTTTTAATTGGGCGGCTATCGGATGAATACGGCGACCATACCATTTGACGCCACAATTCTGCCCGTTTACGAATACTTCCGACACGCCATGCACCAATCCGAGATTTAGCGTCATGCCGGCTGGCGAGGAAACATTGATTTTCTTCTTATAAACAGCCGTTCCGCAGAAGTTCACATAGTCCGTTTCCTTCAAATCCTTCAGTTTGTCGAAATGTGCATTCTGCACCGTATTCTCACGGCTGTGGCGGAACTCGACATCCCAGTCGGACGAGAAGTCTTTCAAGTCTGTACCGGAGACAGGTAGCGGTTTATAGTCATTTCCTCTTTTTTGCTTATCGAATACGATCAGGAGAGAATCGGCAGGCCCAAAATTAAACAAGTAACTATTGTTCGCATCCAACGGCAGACGATAACGTTCGCCCGTTTCCAGATCCCATACCCATCCCTGGCGACCTTTCGCGATCTCGTTGCTGAAAGTGATGCGCGTCTGGTGGGAATCGTAGCGATGGGCATAACTAAAGAAGAATATTTCTTCCTTATTATCACCCTGATAACGGTTTTGCATCAGATAAAGATCTGGCTTTTCGATTGTCAGATAAGGTGCCAGGCCATACTCTTTCTGCACACCCTGATACCAGCCGACAAAGTCTTTCTCCGGTTTATGGAGCAGCACAAAACGGCCGTCCATCTGTTTCATCTTTTCGACATATTCCTGTACTTCCCTGTCGTGCTTGTCATGGTCCCGCAGTCCGACTGACTTATGCGGATAGGCTTCGATACAGAAGATACGGCCACCACATGCCACAAAGTCGTATAGTTTGCGGGCTGTTGCAGATTCCATGCTTTCTACTTCGATCAGGAACAGCGTCTTATATTTACGAGGCCCGTAACACAGATATCCGTCTTTCATCTCGGCATCCCGGATAATCGATTCGGACAGGTAATCACAACCACTGCCGTTCTTATTGATCGCTTCCCATACCAACGTCTTATACTTCACATTGGTCGTAGCGGGGAACGGTTCATTCTGCATACCCAACGTGCTCCACATATCGGCTGTCGGATTCAGGATAGCAATATCCGCATACATGGTTCCATGCTGCAGGGCGGAAGCCAGACGGCCCTTATAAGCCGTATAATATTTGAAATAGGGCCACCAGTTATTATTCTCATTGTAATAAGCCCCGTAACGTATCCATCCGGGGAACGGCGCCTCTTTCGGAGAATAGTTGAAGCCGTGGAAGATAGAATGTGTCACTCCTGAGATAGCGGTCTGGTCACCGCCGATCTTCAGCAGTTCCAGTGTCATATTGAAGACCGTATAGGTATTCGTCATCTCTTCGCAGCTTATCAGGCGTTTACCCCGCAGGTGGGCGGCAGAGGAGACATATTTATTGACCATCGTATAAGCACGGCCCCGACGGTAATCTTCTTCCGACATTTCTTCACCCAGACGGTGGCGCAGCCAGGTCATGGTCCACGATTCACATTCGGGAATATCATAATCTAAGCTACTTTCAAGCGGGAAGAAACCACGCCCGTAAGCTTGTGCACGCGATTTCACGTTCAGGCTCTTGCACCAGTCCAGATAGGTCTGCGTAAAGCGTTCACGCAGCAGTTCGGCTTTCGTGTATTCAAAGTCATACCGCACGCGCTGGATCGTATCGTCGAGTTCAGGAGTAAACTCGACTTTCGGTTCATAGGTCAGTACATTCCCCATACTACCCATCTTAAAGAGGATGAAAGGCAGGTAAGGCTGCACGTCATACCCCCGGCGTTTCTTGAATTCCTCCGCCATGTCGTACGACCAGTTCGAGCCTTCCAGCTCCATACTGTCGGTGAAAAGGCTGCGGATATTACCGGACAACGGGCCTAAGCGGTTCTGTATCTTGTCGGACATATTATTCAAGTATTTCTGCACGGCCGGCTTATTGAAGTGGTTCAACACAGGACCGGTCGCACCGGGAGCTCCATTGATTACCTCGAGGAAACCACGTATCTTGACAAGGGCAAACAGAACATACTTGCCATCGGGCACTTTAAATTTGAACGTTCCGTCCACCTCATTCTTCATCAGATCGATCGCCTGGTCAAGGCTGCCGAAAGGTTCAGGGACCAATTGCAGGGAAACCAGCTCCATTTTCTTACCCAAGAAAGGGGAACTGATAGCCGGATCGGCCGCACAGAACAGACCATCGCGGGAAACCTCATAGTCGATCGGCCCGCTGAGCTTCTCGGAATAGTTCACCACCACATCCGCCCGCTCGTCTCCTGTCAGAAACTCCGCCCCGAAAGGCCATCCTGAGCCGACAATCAGGTCGCAAGTCATATCAAGAGATTTTGCCTCATCGAAAGTCACCTGCAACATGTCGATCCATTCGTCGCTCAACCAGTGCAGGGATTTCTTTCCCAGGTCGTCCGTATCATTTCCCGGAAACTTAACAGGGTTTATTTCCACTCCGCCTATACCGGCATCCTTCAATAAGTGCAGCTCACGCTTCAACTCGTCGGCCTCAACCTTATCGCCGTTCCACCACCAACGGACAAACGGGCGATAGATGGATTGCGGATTACGGAACAACTTATATAATTCGCCGGAACGCAATGTTGCGCCCGTCGCTTCATCAGTCCCACTGACAGCACCCCAGAGTGGCATACGGCTACCTACCGCACATCCGGCTGTCCACAAAACACTTTGCTTGATAAAAGATCTCCTTTGCATATTTTTCCTCCCTTTTATTTATCGGTCGAGACAGCTTTGCCGTCCGGTGTAAGACAATTAGTAAATGTTAGATTTCGGGATGTACCGGCTGTTTGCAACGGCTCCACCACCATATTAAAATAGCAATCAGTCATCTTCATGCCGTCGCAGCCGGAGATAGAGACCGCATTACTCTCCGAAGTCTGTGCGTTTACAACCACCTTGTCGATTGTCACATTCCGGCAATCTTTATAAATCCCGGCCGTATTGCAAGCATCCTGAAGCGTGATCTGTTCAACCTTCACATCCTCGCAACCGTCCAGACAGATAAGGGCCGGGGCATAATCGGATACATCCCCTTTGATATGTCCTTTCTGCAACTGTTCTTCTATACTGGCTCTGAGCGCTTTGTTACGACCTTCGATAATACCTTTCCCTCCGATCCCGATATTCTTCTGCTTATCGGCATAGATCAGAGCATTACAACCGTTAGTCCCTTTAAAATCATATACGAAAGGAACAGCGACCAACGCCGCGCCCTCTTCGAGGCGTATCGTCACATTCGATTTCAACTCGATCGAACCGGTCAGGTAACGACCAACGTAAAAGACCAGCCGGCCACCTCCCTGCTCACTGATATAATCGACGGCCCGTTGAATGGAACGAGTGTTAAGCGTCACTCCGTCCGACTTGATGCCGAACATAGAGACTTGATAATCTTTCGCCGAAAGGCTCGCCACAAAAACCAGCAAACCGATCACACTTGCAAATAATTTATTTCTATTCATCTTGTTATCCTGTTCTTTTATTTTAATCCTGTCTGTTTCACTTCTGATTTATAGGGGAATATCTGCTGCTTCCCCTCACTTTCCGGCTCTATGAACCTGACATCTTTAAACGTCACCCCCTGCGCATCGTCGGTAACAATTGCCGGACGGTAATCCTTCTTCAAAGCCTTGAATGTCACATTATCGAAAGTGATACCTTCCGCATGGCGGATATAAAAACCCCAGGCAGGCAGTTCCTTGAACTGCGAAAACTCCGGATAGGATGTAACCATTTCGGGAATGCTATCCAACTCGGCCGGGGTCAGTCCACGATACGCGTAGTAGGGATTGCCGCCGCCAGGAGAAACGATCTCTATATTCTGGAGCGTCACGTTCTGAATCTTATAGTCCGGCAGCCCGACGATACTGGCCGGAGAAATATTACGGGGAAGGTCTTCGATCGGACCTTCATAGTTATAACCTGCATCCGGCTTATCCATCGGGATTTCGGCATAGACGTTCTTTATCGTAATATTTTTCATGACCGGTCTCTTCCCTGCACTCCAACGGTCGCCGATGCGGAGATAAATCACATTGCCGGTATGAATGGAACGTACGCCGTCTACTTCGATATTCTCGATCAGAGCCCCATCGACTGCCGCAAATGTAATGGCCGAACGATAGGTATCGTATATTTTGATATCCTTCACCTTGAAATTGCGGAATCCGCCTCGGGACACCGTTCCGAACTTCAACCCGCTGGCGCTCGACCGACCGACGCAGTTCTCCACCACCACGTTCTGGCACATACTGTTCGCATCGTGCGATTTGAAACAAAGTGCATCATCCGCCGCATCGATAAAGGAGTTTTTCAGCACGACACCGTCACAGTCGACTATATCGATCCCGTCGTTATTCCAATAGGATTTACTGTCGACATGAATCCCGTCGACATAGAGGTTCTTACATTGGTCGTACGTCTGGTTCCAGCTTGCCGGGTCCCTTAGCGTTATATCTTTGATTGTCACATTCTCGCACTCGCGGAAGTAGATGTTCTGCGGACGGTTTGTCTCATTCGGTCGACTCAATTTCAACGGGTCTTCATAGATGCCCCGTTGGATATAGTCCACCATATTATTGGCAGTCTGAAAACCGCGTCCGTTAATCGTCCCCTTTCCCGTGATACCGATATTCTGCTGTTTGACTGCAAAGATCATAGACATCCAGCGAATATACGAATCTTTTTCATAATCCCAGGGATTGGTCGACCCTAACAACGTAGCCCCTTCTTCAAGATGAAGCGTCACATTCGATTTCAGGTAGATCGTCCCGGTCAGGTAGTTGCCTGTGGTAAAAACCAAACGGCCTCCCCCCTGTTCGTTCACAAAGTCGATCCCTTTCTGGATGGAGTTCGTATTCAGTGTCTTACCATCCGCTTTTACACCAAAGTCTGTCGCATAATAATCCTTGGCCGACAGGTGCATACCACACAACAGGCCAACACACAAAAAGAAAAATTTATATCTGTTCATCATAATACGGTATTTACAAAAATAAGATTAATCCATGTTTCCATGTGTCTTTCATGTTGGACAAAAATATTGATGTTCACATATACTTTACCTATGCTTTTGATATTTATAATTAAAAATTTGGCAAAAAGAAAAGATATATGCCGAAGACTGATTACTTCACAGTAATATTTATCTCTTTCGAGTATCTTAACGTTTTTGCGATCTCATGCTCACTCACCTCAACCTTTTTCACCATCAATTCCGGAATATTATATGAAAACATCAACTGCTTATAATACACCAACGGATTTTCCTGAGGAAGTAAAAATGGTTTGTGAGCTTTCCCTTTTTCATCAATATAAGTAATAAAAGGCCTGGTATATAATCCGTTTGTCCTTCTACTGCTGAATACCATCCAACGGCTATTCTCACTCCAGGAATGATAGCTATCCACATCATCCGAATTAGCTTCGGACAGAGGATAAACTTGCTTTGTCTGCAGATTAACCATGTATAAATCCGCATCTTTATGCCAAATGGAAAAGTTACCAAATTCATGTAACGTAAATGCCAAGAACTTTCCATCGGGCGATATGCGTGGAAACGATACGCTTTTCCCATTTAAAGGGGCATTGTACAAAGTATCCACCTTATCTCCGAAAGTCATATCCTCTGGATTGAAATCTATTCTCAAAAGACTATATTTCACTTTTTTATAACTCTGCGGCATCGAGTCGACAGCATGAGCAGAACAATAATACAAACTCCGCCCATCCGGCGAAAACGTAGGAAAAGTCTCAAATGCCTGATTCGATTTAGTCAGTGGAGAGTATGTGATTTGATGTGTATGGACATTATAGACAACGACATCCGAGGCTAAATCATATACCTCTACACGATTGGGATGGTGATTAAAAAAACTTTGCTTCGTCTTATTGACCGAAAATGCGATATAATCTCCCGATGGATGCCAATAGGGGTAAACCAAAGCACTCATCGTCGAATCTGTTTTCGTATTCAACTTCTCAATAACTTTGTCCCGGATCAATATCGTACCTCCGAACTCCGCCCTTGCATGAAACATCATTTTATCCGGATTCCGATTACAGTAAGAATGGCAATTCACGCAATTACCATTCGTCAATTTGTTCTCATAAATAGCTGTTTGCGTATAATTTTCCAAATTACGTTGATAAAGACCCATTTCTTTCCAACCTTCATATCCGGGAGGAATTAAGCGGTATGAAAGATAAGCGTCTATAGGCTCCGGTGCGACATGTATGAAAAAAGATTTATAACCGACCCATTCATTCCCTGTCTGAATAGCAACCACCAGTTCAATCGTCCTGCCTTTATTACGTTCCATCAGTTTCTTCCAAGCAGAACCGGAAAAAGAAAAAAGCCCATTCTTTCCTTCTATCTGCATCTCATCGTCCACTCCTGCTACAATCAGGCGACACGCCTCTTTCCCCATATAGGAAAAATTCAGAGGCGCTATATTATAAGGGACTGTCACATCCTTATAATCCGGGAATATTACAGGAACTTCGTCTATTGTTCTTGATATTTTTATATCATTCTTTCCACAAGTAATGCAACAGAACACAAGACTTAACACCCATATATATTTGTAGATCTTCTTCATATTATATTTGTACAAAAAGTAAATAATGCCAAAACGTATTTTTATATTGAGTCAGAGATTGTGCAGATTGGCTCTGCCGAACCTTCCCATACGCCTCTTTAAAGATTGCAAAGCGGTCAAACGTTTCTTGCGTTACTCCGTGATTTTTACAATAGTCCAGATCCACACGCTGATAATCGGCCAATTGCTCTTTAGTTATGCCATGTTGCACGGCATAAGCTTCATCCAACGTATGGTAATAGTCATAAAAGAAAACCAGGGCTTCCTGTGCCGGCACGGGTAATGACTTCAGCCCGGGTGTTCCGTAATACTTTTCAATAAATTCCTTCGTGTGATTAATATCTTTTGCCAGCAACAAGTAAGAGATCGCGTATTGCATAGCTTTTACATCACTTGGATTAGTATCAAGTATTTTATACAAATCATCCATTGGCGAATCGAACAGGACAAACGCTTCCTCATTCGGGAAATCCCTCCTTCCGGTTCCTAAAACGGGATCTTGCTCTACCTGTTCATCGTTAAACAAGAACTTTCTTTGTGAAGTCGCCCATTCTGAGTAATGTAATGTCTTTTCCAATAGTTCTATATATTTCAATGCAACAGCATAAGAGCCACGCATCAAATCGATTTGCAATATCATTTTTAACATGGTCGGATTATAACCGTTCAAAGACTGACAGGCATTAAATGCAACATTCTGTGCAGCCCCCATATTTCCCATAGCAAACAATATATGGGCAAGTCTCACATCGGGTGTTTTATCTTTCGGTATATAAACAAGAGAAGCCGGTCCAAACTGCGGATAAAGGAATAAATTTTCCGCAAGTACTCCTTTTTGTATTAAAGAGAAATTCAGATAATTTGCACCATTATAATTCCGCATATTCTTTGCGCTGACAGCTGTCAACTCATCCCATTCCTCATTTACCGTATAGTATTCATACTGATAAAAAGCGCTAAGGTTTGCATTCATATTCAAATGATAACTCTTCCAGAAAGACCAGAATCCGGTAATTACAATAACCAGGCAAACCACAGTTTGCAAATAACGGCTCCTTTCTGCAAAGTAGCCGACAAGCCCGGTTATCAACATACAGGCCGGTAATGTTATCCAACCGATATAATGGACAAACGGAGCTGTAACCGTTGCCTCATAATAACATAACGGGGTATAAGCATAAGTATATATCCCCAACCAACCGCCTTGTACGGCGACGAAACCCATGGCAAAAGCAAATATCACATATAAAGAAGAAAGTAAAGCCCACTCCCGCTTTTTCAGACAATCAAACAAAAAAGCACTAATCGCAAACAAAAGCGCCACCGACCCGGCCAGATAAAATAAAACAATTGTGAATATACAACCCAGAACCAACCTCAGACGCTTATTTCGCTTAAAAACCGTACTATATATGAACAGAAACAACAGCATCAAAAGATAAGCCGTTACACCCTCATAATGATAATTATTATCGAGCAGTGATGCCGCAAAAAACAAACCGGGAATGAAAGAGAGCGGGAATGCATACCAATAATCTCCTATCTTGCGAAGGATAAGCCAAACGGATAAAGTTATCAAAGCCAGAAGAAGTGTGGTAAGAACAATACTCGACCAAAGCGAGTAGAAGAATTGGACAAGAAACCTGGCCATTAGAATAGCAAAGCCTCCGGGTTGCCTAAAAAGCTCTCCTATATAAATCAAATCAAACAAAAATAACTGTTGTTGCTCCCGATAAAATAAAGCATACTGCTGAGTCTCTTTGATATAACATCCTAATACAAAGAATAATATAAAACCTATTCCCAAAAGTACACTATTTTTATTTCTGAAGCCCATGATCCTAATACTATTACAATTTAAGAACTATATTAAATGACAAGAAAGGACGGTATAAGTACCGTCCTTCCCATATGATTAAAATACATTCTATTAATAACCGTGATTTTGTGGATATTCTACGCCACTATTAGACTGAATAACCTGAATAGGAATCGGATATTGATAGTTATATGGTGCAAAGTTCGGAATATACCTCTGTTCAGCCTCACTCCATTCACGTACCTGGTTAGATCCTGATAAGTTTTCGTATCCGAAACCATATTTACGAACACGATCATACATCGTATTACCGGTTTGTTCATCCTGAATCGGATGGCAATCACTGATATAAGTCGCATTCGGGTTAACCGACAGACGGTTTAATGTAACCCAACGATGTTCCTCGCCCAATAACTCACGTGTACGTTCATCCAGGATATAATCGATGTTGATATCAGCAGCAGAGCAAAGCGGTGCATTCGCACGATCGCGCAAAACGTTGATATCATCGGCTGCTTTACCCTTATCACCCAATGCCAGATAAGCTTCGGCACGGATAAGGTAGGTTTCAGCAACACGAAGCATATACCAGTCGCAATCGTAAGCTCTATTATCCCCATTAGGATGCTTGTCATCCGTAAATTTCCACAAACGCGGGAAAATAGAAATTGTATCACTTGCCGTGATTCGAAGATTTTCTTCGTCCGGTGTACCGACTGCAGCGGCAGCTCTTGCATAAGCTGCAGCTTTTTCATCCAACCAACGGGTTCCTCCGGGAGTATACCAATTCTTCTGGATCATCGTTTCGGAACCACGGAAATCTTCTCTGCTACCCTGCTTGGAATTATCCCACAAACCATTATATACATATCGTGTCGGATACATAATATTACCAATATAAGGGACATTGCCTCCTATAGAGTCACGCGCAATATTGGCTTCATAGCGTCCATTTGCATCCGGGACTGTAGAAACGGCACTACCTACGACACCGTCTGCGAAACAAGCAGTATTTACACCAAATAAATAAACCTGAGTTCCGTCGGCCAAGGTACGTCTTGTATTGTTCATACGAACTGTGTTACACAACCAGTTGGCTTCAGTCGTACAACTTTGCACACGCCACCATTCGTCACCACCACCACCGGTAGAATACGTATTATAATTAAACTGGCATACCCAGATAGCCTCTTTGTTATCAGGAGAATTCTGGTTACCGCCTTCGCGGAACAAGTCCCAGTATGCACCAGCAGGAGCAGCCAAAGAATTACCATAACGGTCGGTCGCTTCAGCAGCACGGGAGCCAAAACGAGTTGTCATGACATGATAATCACCGTCTGTTCCGTTAAGGACACGGGTTGCAGCCTCTACCGCACCATTGAAGTCACCTAATGCCAGATTGATTTCTGCCAGATAATGGTCGGCAGCAGCCCGAACAATTTGTCCGGGTTTATCGACTTTAATTGGTAGATTTTGTGCCGCATACGTAAAGTCTTGCTTACAAAACTCCCAAACAGCTTGGCGGTTACTCGGTTCATAACCGGTTTGGATTTCTGTAGCATGATGCTCCAGAATAGGCACATTTCCATACATACTTGCCAATACACGATAAGCCCAACCTCTGAAGAAAACAGCCGTAGCACGAAGTTCTGCTTTCCTTGTCTCTGAAGAATAAGTAATGCTCGTACGCTCATCCATCATATCAATCACCGTATTTGCACGGTTAATCAACGTGTACAAATTATCATACCAGTGACGGGTAAAACCATTACTCGAATTCAAGTTGGCCCAGTTTCCAAAGTCGCCATTACCATTAGTCGGCGCATAAGTATCAAGCCCCAAGCCTTCAATCATCCAGGAGTGCCCACCGTGAGTCTGTCCCATCATTAATGACTGAATCTGCCGATAACACGAGTTCAATCCCATCTCCATATCCGATTCAGAAGTATAGAACGTCTGATCGTTAAAAGTATAAGAGTGTTCGGTCAAGAATTTATCTTCACTTTGGCACCCGGTGAAACCCGCAGCAAGAGAGGCACCGGCAAGCATAGCTAATAAATATTTACTGAATTTCATATTTACTCCTTTTTAATAATGTTATTAGAATGATAAGTTAACACCCAATGAGAACGTTCTATAAGTACCATTACGTCCATAACGGCTTGAAGCAGCGCCGGAAGCAATCGTACCGCCGTCTTCCGGATCAAGTCCGGACCATCCGGTAATTGTAAAGAGATCCGTACCAGACAGGTAAACACGCAAAGAAGAAATGTCTAACTTCTGCAAGAATCTTGGATCCACATTATAAGAGAGCACAAGGTCTTTCAACTTCAAGAATGACCGACTATTCCAATACAAGTAATTCAACGAGTTGTCATAACCGTAACGCGGATATTTGTCTGTATGGTTCGTCTCGGTCCATGGTTCAATTGCATCCAGCTGAGCACCACCGCCCATACTTGTACCGAATGCATTAGGGTCGAATCCTAAGAAATGAGTATCGCTACCCTGCATCCAACGGAAATTGAAATACAAAGAGAAGTTCTTCCAGCTCAACGTATTACCGAAATTAACCGTGAACAACGGATCCATATCTCCGATCCAATGTCTGTCATCTCCGGTAATCTTGCCATCTCCATTGTAATCTTCGAATTTCAAGTCACCCGGAACAGCATTCGGCTGAATCATATTACCTTTGGAATCTACATAATTATTGATTTCTTCCTGGCTCTGGAAAACGCCCAACTTCTTCAGATCATAGGCAGAACCGATTGCATGTCCGATTTGAAGAGCATAATAGGAATCGAAGCCATAAGCAACAGCATTAGCCACATCATCAGCCTCTTCTCCTTTATAATCTTTGCCGTACAAGCTCTTAACCGTGTTCCTATTAAGGTCGAATACCAGATTAGAAGTCCAGCGGAGTTTGTCTTTACCATCACCATCGATATTCACTGAATTCAAGGAAATCTCAATACCTTTATTCGTTACTTTTCCGGCATTGTCAAAGGCTTCCTGAAAACCGGTAGGATAAGGAACAGAACGTTTCATCAACATATCAGTCGTCTTACCCACATAGGCATCTACGCTACCATCCAAACGGCCGTTCAATACGCTGAAATCAAGACCTAAATTATATTTCTCCACTGTTGCCCATGTCAAAGCTTTATTCGGAAGGGAAGCAGGAGAGATACCAAATGCACTACCTGAGCTTGTATCGCCAAACCAAGTGTAAGTCGTACTTACGCTTGCTACCGTAGCATACGGATCTACGGAACGGCTACCATTTTGTCCCCAAGAAAGACGGAGTTTCAAATAATCCAACCAATTGGCATTATCTTTAATAAAGCTTTCATTACTCAGAACCCATGCGGCAGATGCACCATAGAAGTTACCCCATTTACGACCTGCTGCAAATGCTGAATAACCGTCACGACGGTAGTTGAAAGTTGCATAATATTTGCCATTAAAGTTATAATTAATACGGCCTAAATAAGCAATAGAAGAACTGCTTGTACGTTCACGTCTAACTGTAACAGTACCGGCCAAATCCTGTTTGTAGACACCCAGAATAGTCGGGACAGAGAAGTTTTCAAAGTCCGTTCTATGGTATTCGTTATTATAGGCTTCACGTGTATATCCAAACAACGCATCGATATGATGATTTTTAATATCCTTTGTATAAGTAAAGATATTATCAACGTTCCATGTTGCTGAACGGGAAGAATAAGAATAACCTCCGGCATTTGCTCCGAACTGTGAAGGATCATCCATCTGAGCCGTATTATCAGTATTTACCCAAATACGGGGATCGTTAAATAAATCACGCGTACCGGTATTACGTTGACCGTTCAATGTGATGCGATAAGACAGCCCTTCCAAAAATGGAAAATCTACTTGAGTATAAAATACTCCGTTAACATTATAGCCACGATCTTGTTTATCCGTCCACAGATATGAGTCATCCGAACCGGTACCCCAAAATGGACTGACTACGTTGCCATCAGGATGAGAGTTATACCAATCTTCATACCCTGGCTGGCGTGCATGCGTATAAGAATAAGGAGTCATCCAAGTCGCATTCTGGATACGAGCCGGAACGCCCCAACTCTTAGTACTCAAAAAATTCCCCTTTAAACCAAAGGTCAACCATTCTTTTGCCTTAATATCCAATTTGGAAAGGACGTTGTATTTTTCATAATCATTACCTTTCATAATACCTTCTTGGCGATAATAGTCACCGGAAATATAATAGTTGACAGCTTTCGATTTACCGGAAACACTGACATCATACTTCTGCGCAACACCGACGCGTGATACTTCATCAATCCAATCCGTGTACATTCCTTCGTTGTAAGCATCCAATTCAACCGTATTCAGCAGCTGTGCTTTGTCGTAATCCATAGACCAAACAGCATCTCCAGGAATGTCACCGCTTGCCTGTTTTGAGTAGAAACGATTTCTAAAGAATTTCTCTTCATTTGAAACCATTTTGGGCTGACGAGTCCAATCTGAAAAACTCCAGTTCGTATTAACATTAATAACAGGCTTTTCACTTTGCCCTCTCTTCGTCGTAATAATGATCACACCATTAGCGGCACGAGAACCGTAGATAGCAGCAGCAGAGGCATCCTTCAACACATCGATACTTTGAATATCATTTGTGTTGATTTCATTGATCGAACCAAAAGAGATAACGCCATCGACAATAAGCAACGGGGCATTGACTCCCTGTTTATCAGACGTTGCAGCAGTAGGAATCGCATTTTTACCACGAAGGGTCATAGATCCCATATTGTCACCTCCGGCGCTGTTCGTCGGAGCATACTTCATACCGGCTACTTTACTTGACAATGCAGCAATTGCATTCGGGTTCGGTAACGCAGTAATTTCACTATCCGAAAATCTTACATTAGAAATGGCACCGGACACATCTCGTTTACGTGCAGTACCATAACCGACAACGACAACCTCATCAAGTTGTTCTGTGTCTTCCAGAAGTGTCACATTAATAATTTTTTGATTGCCGACTTCCACCTCTTGAGTTTTAAACCCGACAAATGAAAATACCAAAACAGCCTTACTACCTCCCGGAACATTCGGAAGTATAAATGTACCATCAGCACCTGTCATCGTACCGATTGTCTGACCCTTAACCGCGATATTTACGCCCGGAAGTTCCAAACCTTCAGCATCAACCACCTTTCCTGAAATAGAAATCTGGGCAAATGCTTGCAATCCTACGCATAGGAAACATAGCAATAATAGAATTCGATTCCTCATAATCTCCAAACTTTATTAGGTTAAACGATATTTATTTTCACAAATATCCGCCTTTGTTATCTTTAAAATCATGAAAAAATGATATTTTTCCCTCGGTTTTTGACAGATACAATAATTTTAGTATAATTGTGCCCCCCTGAAAATATCTGTTCAACTTGATTAGTAGACAATATTATATATGTATAAAAACTCAGTTTACATAATGCCATTCTATGATTTACTAAAATGACCGCAAATGTTAAGGGAAGGAAATCAAGAGTGGCAATATCCCCGACTGCCATATCCTACAAAACAAGTTAAATTTACAATAACCCCCTATCCCTTCTATTTTTCTATTTCGTCCGAAATCTTGGTCGATTTTGAATTGACTCTTTTCACGGTTTAAGATCTTCTGGCTGACAACAGACGGAATGAGGTGCCGAGCCCGTTCTGGGATGCATGCAATTTGATTATCGAAAACCGGAAATAGCAGCAAAGTGATAAACCTTAACTCCCGGAGAATCGAATATTTGAAAATAAAACGGACGGCGTTCCGAATATCCCAAGGAAATTCAGGGGCTTTTTTGCCCTAAAGACGGTCCTCTTTCCAATTACGACCGTCCTAATCGCCATTACGACCGTCCTAATCTTCGCGAGGTGCCGAGTGCACTACACATTAGCACGGTCGTAATGGCAAAAAGGACGGTCGTAATTGCTGGAAACGCTCAAAAAAGGCGAAAAAGTCCCTTTTTGAGGCCCAAAAAACAGATTAACATTTGTTTGGTTTCGGAGACCTTTTGAGTCTAAAAAATGCGTTTTATACAATAAGTCCCAGGAAATAAAAAAATGACATTCCTGATATACGCTGGTTTGAACATAAGATTCTCTATTATTTCCAAAAGCGACTATTGGAGAAATTCAATCGAATATCAAATCCTGTTTTTCAGGGATTTCTTTACGAAACAAAAAATCTTACAAACAAGTATATTGCTAAAAAAACAAACAAGTAGCAAAGGAAATTGAAAAATAAATATTATGTTTGCGTGATTAGGATACACTATATATAGTATGATCTTTGCGAGTAAGATGCAAATTTCACATAATAAAATTTCATTCTATAACTTCAAAAAAGCACCAAATGGATTTTGACCGTAGCAAACATAATGTCATAAAATACTTACCGACAAATAATGATGAAAACATCTGGAGCATGTCTATTAGCGGAATTGGATTTCAATCTATTGACTCAAAAGACAGCTACCCTCTTAAAGGACATCCGATCGGATATACATTCAACCCTGAAAGAGGTAGAATTATCGATGAATTTGCATTAGTCTATATAATAAAAGGAGAAGGGACCTTTTCTTCTATAACCTGTCCGGAAAAGAGACTCTCCAAAGGAGACGCTTTTTTCATTTTCCCGGGGCAATGGCATAGTTATCAACCCAAACCCAATATCGGATGGGATGAATATTACGTTACATTTCACGGAGATTATTTTGAATATTTATTAAACAAGATTGTGAATAACGCAAACCCTATATTTCATATCGGCATAAACGATCAAATAGTCAAGCATTTCGGGGAAATGCTTGACTGTGCCAGGGCACAGAGGACTGGATTCCAGGCAGTGTTAGCCGGAATCGTCATGCACACCATAGGTTTAATCTATTCCATCAGCAAAAATCAAGACTCCGGTTCGGCATCCATGCAGAAAATACAGGAAGCTTGTGTCCTGATGCGGGAGAATATCTATGACAAGTTTACTCCCGAGGATGTTGCGGAATCGATTAACATGAGCTATTCCAATTTCAGAAAATCATTCAAACAATATACGGGAATCGCCCCACACCAATACATGTTGCAGCTGAAGCTCAGCAAAATCAAAGATTTGCTAAGTAGCACGGATATGTCCATACAAGACATCGCCATGAAACTGAATTTCGAATCGGCAGATTATTTTTCCTACTTCTTCAGGAGTAAAACGGGAATAAACCCGCTTTCTTATCGAAAAGAAATCGAGAAGCAGCGCGAAAAAGCTCAAAAGAATTTACACTAAGGGATTCCATTCAGAATCCCCGCCCGAACTTATGCCAGAGCTCTCCTTCCATCTCTTCCCAGCAACGAAGGGTGGAATAGATAAAGTCGGACGAATAGCGGGTGAGATAGGCTTTGGCTTCCTCTTCTTTACCTTCTTTAATCAGGGCCGATACTTTATTTTCGATCAAAGGCATCTCGTCTGCCGCTTTTTGCTCAAAAGAAAGAACGGCCGGTTCGATCAACTTACGCCCATGCCCCCAGCTAACCTGGGCCAACCGGTTTGTGCGGCGGTATGTCCACAGAGCTGCATCCGGCCGGTAACGTTTATGCCCGCAAACCTTAAAGCTCTCGGGAACATCCGTCATCCCGGCAAACAACGGAACGCGGGGACTTTCTCCCGGATTATCTTCCGACCACCAACAAACACCTCCTATCGCATCCGGCAACCAATCACGACATTGTATCACAAATGAATAAGAGCACCAGACGACAGATATCGTACGTTGTTTCTCGATCTTCCTTTCTTCACCCCGCTGCGCATTCAGGAATTCTAACATGTCGTTCGTCATCCAGTTTTGCGCCAGAGGGCTTTTATAAGTGGTATCACGTTCTATTCCATCTTTATCTTTGATCTTTTTTGTGATCATTATATCTTTTGTCATATCCCACTCCGTACCTTCGTATGTTTCACGCAGCAGGCGGTTGATGTCTGCCAATGACACTTGCCGGTCCGGTTTGACAGACAGAGGAAGTTCCTCCATATCCATCGTCAGATCCAGAGAAGGCGCCAGTGTTTTCAAGACAAAGAAATCACGAATCGTAAAAGGCTTTTTTCCTGTTTCATGGATAACTTTCCAGAATTTGAACGGTTCTTTCCCATCCCAATATCCCAATTTAAGAGCTTTTTCTTTCAGCCCTTTGCTATACATAAAATTATCTTTATCCTTAAAATCCACATCCGAGATACGGGGCGTATTGGCAGACACCGTCACATGATCGTCCGGTATGCGCCGGGCGACCCATAATGCACTCGGATCATCCGGTCCCGCACCGGTAATCTCAAAAAACCAAAGTTCTTTTTTATCGGTAACTGTCAGACATTCGCCTCCATCGCGGTAGCCGTATTGTTCAGCCAAGCGTCCCATCAACAGGACGGCTTCACGCGCAGTGCTACAACGTTGCAAGGCTATTCCTTGTAAATCTTCTATATGGAAAAGTCCCTTCGGGTTACGCAGTTCTTTACGTCCTACAATTGTCGTTTCACCCATTGCCAACTGCTTCTCATTCATACAAGGATAGCCAGTGTTCAGATAAGCAAACGTATGAGGGACTTGAGGTATGGAGCCTTTCAAAATTACTCCCAAACGGTCGTTTTTACTTTCGGTATGGCGGAGATCCCAATAGATGTCAACCTTCGCCGTATCCGGCCAATCATGAGCAGGTACAACTTCCATCCAAGTCCGTGAAGTTCCATCACAGGTTTGGGATGTCATAACCGAACCATCGGCTGTAGCCAACTTTCCGGCAGCAATACTTGTACAACTTTCATCCGGATTTGTCAATTCGACTACACGGTCCTGAGCAGAAAGAGATGTAAAGACACAACAGAGGCACACAACTGCCTTAAATACATTTTTCATCATCATTAATTAGCAAAGCTTATCATTTCGGATGGCAAATATAAGATATTCTACGGAAAATCTATTTACGACAACGCCGTGTATATTTTCGACGATGCCAAAAATATTCATGGCAATGTCAAAAACATACACGGCGCCGCCGAAAACAGATTTCTCTTACATTATTGCTTATCTTCCCTGACGCTTACGCTCCAGTTCATCCAAAATGATCTTACGCATACGCATACTGTTCGGCGTAATTTCCACGTATTCATCACCTTTGATATATTCCAGAGCATCTTCCAAACTAAAGACAGTAGGAGGAGCCAAAGATACTTTATCGTCGGAACCGGAAGCACGCATGTTTGTCAGCTTCTTGGACTTCGTTACGTTTACAACCAAATCATTGTCTTTTGTATGTTCGCCAACAACCTGTCCGGCGTAAACCTCTTCCTGTGGAGCGATGAAGAAACGTCCGCGAGACTGCAGGTTATTCAGGGCATAAGCATAAGCCGTGCCTGTCTCCATGGCTATAATGGAACCGTTCGTACGACGTTCGATTTCGCCCTTCCACGGTTGGTATTCAAGGAAGCGGTGCGCCATGATCGCTTCACCGGCAGAAGCAGTCAGGACTGCATTATTCAAACCGATGATACCACGTGAAGGAATCGTAAATTCCAAATGCATACGGTCGTTCTTGCTTTCCATCATCGTCATTTCACCTTTACGCTTGGTTACCATATCGATGATACGGCTGGAACACTCTTCCGGCAGGTTGACTGTCAATTGTTCAACCGGCTCGCATTTCACACCGTCGATCTCCTTAATGATTACCTGCGGCTGGCCGACCTGTAACTCGTAGCCTTCACGTCGCATAGTTTCGATCAACACAGACAAGTGGAGCACACCACGTCCGTAAACCAACCAGGCATCGGCTGAATCTGTCGGAACAACACGCAATGCGAGGTTCTTATCCAGCTCCTTCATCAAACGATCGTAGATATGGCGGGATGTCACAAACTTACCGTCTTTTCCGAAGAACGGAGAGTTATTGATGGTAAAGAGCATAGACATTGTCGGCTCGTCGATAGCAATTGTCGGCAACGCTTCCGGCTCGTTTGCATCGGCAATCGTTTCACCGATCTCAAAGCCTTCTACACCGATAACGGCGCAGATATCACCGGACTGGACCGCATCCACCTTTGTACGTCCCAAACCTTCAAATACGTCGATTTCCTTAATCTTGGATTTCACCATCGAACCGTCACGTTTACACAACATGATATCCTGACCTTCGCGCAGTTCACCACGATGTACGCGGCCTACAGCGATACGGCCTACATATTTGGAATAGTCTAATGAAGTAATCAACATCTGTGAAGCTCCTTCCAGAACCGTAGGTTCCGGTATATACTTAATGATAGCATCAAGCACTGCCGTAATATCTTCTTTCGGTTCTCTCCAGTCTTCCGACATCCAACCCTGCTTTGCAGAACCGTAAATAGTCGGGAAATCGAGCTGTTCTTCCGTTGCGTCGAGACTGAACATCAGGTCGAACACCATTTCCTGTACTTCTTCCGGACGGCAGTTCGGCTTGTCTACCTTATTAATCACAACAATCGGTTTCAGTCCGAGCTGGATAGCTTTCTGAAGCACGAAGCGCGTCTGCGGCATCGGGCCTTCAAAAGCATCGACCAACAACAGACAGCCATCGGCCATGTTCAATACGCGTTCCACTTCACCTCCAAAGTCGGCGTGGCCCGGAGTATCGATAATGTTGATTTTATAACCTTTATAATTAATAGAGACATTCTTGGCGAGGATCGTGATCCCTCGTTCGCGTTCCAGGTCGTTGTTATCCAGGAACTGATCCGGCTCTGCCTGTCCTTCACGGAAAAGCTTACCAGCTAATAACATCTTATCCACGAGCGTTGTCTTACCGTGGTCTACGTGCGCGATAATCGCGATGTTTCTAATCTTTTGCATTGAAAACTAATTTATTGGCGACAAAATTACAATAAATTTGCGAGAAGTATATGACAATGGCGCTTCAAAATAAAAAAAGATACTGAAAAAGATTGGTCAATCAAAAAGGAATACCTACCTTTGTCCCCGCTTAGATAACATAGTATTAATTTATTAAAGTACAAAAGAATCATGTTTTTAGATTCAGCAAAGAAAAAAGAACTTTTCGAAAAGTATGGCAAATCTGCTACAAACACAGGTTCAGCAGAAAGCCAGATCGCACTGTTTACAGTACGTATCGCACATTTAACAGAACATCTGAAGGTTAATCACAAAGACCATAGCTCTGAAAGAGCTCTGAAGATGTTGGTAGGTAAACGTCGCCGTTTACTGGACTACCTGATCAAGACTGATATCGAAAGATATCGTACTATCATCAAAGAGCTTGGTATCAGAAAGTAAGAAACAATTTCTTCGCAAGAAGTTACAGAAAAGGATGGTCTCTACGGAGGGCATCCTTTTTTTCTTTTACAAAAGGACTTTGATTAATAAAAAATTAATGTAATTTTGCGCCGTTCAGTTACAAATTAAAAGAATCAACAAACAATAAACGAATAATACTCATGGGAAACAACAAAATCATCGGAGCGAAAATCAAAAGCATCCGTGAATCCAAACAACTTTCTATCGAGGAAGTATCCGAACGCTCAGGCTTAGGCATTGATCAAATAGAACGCATCGAGGGCAACATCGACTTCCCGTCTCTGGCCCCGTTAATCAAGATAGCCCGCGTATTGGGCGTCCGCCTGGGTACATTCCTGGACGATCAGGCCGAACTCGGTCCTGTTATTTGCCGTAAAAAAGACAGCAACGATGCGAACAGTATCGGCTTCAGCAATAACGACAGCAAAGCACGCAAGCACATGGAATATCACTCCTTGTCGCAGGATAAATCCGGACGCCACATGGAGCCGTTCCTGATCGACGTTGCGCCGACAAAAGAAGGTGTCGATTTTGTCCTGTCTACTCACGAAGGGGAAGAGTTCATCTACGTACTGGAAGGCATTCTCGAAATCAACTATGGCAAAAACACTTACATTCTGGAAGAAGGCGATAGCATCTACTATGATTCGATCGTGGCCCACCATGTACACGCCGCCGCCGACAATACGGCAAAAATACTCGGAGTCGTTTACACCCCCTATTAATCCGCTGCCTTTATGGAAATACAATTACAAGATAAAACACTCGGCCAATGGATGGAACACTGGGCCGAGACAACGCCGGACAGGGAATACCTGGTATATTCAGACCGCGACTTGCGTTTCACCTGGAAAGAATTTAACGAACGTGTAGACCGGATGGCAAAGGGCATGCTCTCGATCGGGATCAAGCATGGTACGCATGTCGGCATCTGGGCAACAAATGTTCCGGACTGGCTGACTTTCCTGTATGCAGCAGCCAAGATAGGCGCAGTGGCCGTTACTGTCAATACAAACTATAAGCAAAGCGAGTTGGAGTTTTTAGTTGAAAACGCCGATATCCATACAATGTGTATTACCGATGGCGTATTCGACGGCAGCTATGTCGACATGATGTACACGATGCTTCCGGAGCTGAAGGAATCGCAACGCGGTTACCTGAAAAGCAAGCGTTTTCCAGTCCTGAAGAATGTCGTTTACATCGGACAGGAAAAGTACAGAGGGATGTATAACACACCCGAATTGCTGCTCTTAGGAGAAAATGTAAGTGACGAGACTTTAATTGAAGCCAAAAAGTTGGTAACACCGCACGATGTTGTCAATATGCAATACACATCCGGTACAACCGGTTTCCCGAAAGGGGTCATGTTGACTCACTATAACATTGCCAATAATGGTTTGCTGACGGGCGAGCATATGAAATTCACGGGAGAAGACAAACTCTGCTGCTGTGTTCCGCTGTTCCACTGCTTCGGTGTCGTACTGGCATCCATGAATGTCTTGACACACGGCTGCACGCAAGTTATGGTCGAGAAGTTCGATCCGCTGGTTGTGTTGGCGTCTATCCATAAAGAACGTTGTACGGCGCTATATGGCGTACCGACCATGTTCATTGCCGAACTGAACCATCCGATGTTCAGCATGTTCGACCTGACTTCCCTGCGTACAGGCATCATGGCAGGTTCTCTCTGTCCTGTCGAGTTGATGAAACAGGTGGAAGAGAAAATGTATATGCGTGTAACAAGCGTGTACGGATTGACCGAGACATCGCCCGGCATGACGCATTCCCGTATCGAAGATCCGGCAGAAGTGCGCTATAATACGGTCGGACACGACTACGAGTTTACTGAAGTACGCGTGATTGACCCCGAAACCGGAGAAGAATGTCCGGTTGGCGTACAGGGCGAAATGTGTAACCGGGGCTATAATAACATGAAAGGTTACTATAATAACCCGCAGGCAACCGCTGAAGTGATCGACAAGAACGGCTTCCTCCATAGCGGTGATCTGGGCGTGAAAGACGAAAGCGGCAACTACCGGATCACCGGCCGTATCAAAGATATGATTATTCGCGGAGGTGAGAACATCTATCCGCGTGAACTGGAAGAATTCCTTTACCACCTGGAAGGCGTGAAAGATGTACAAGTTGCAGCCGTCCCATCGAAGAAATACGGGGAAGAGGTTGGCGCTTTCATCATTCTGCATGACGGCGTCACAATGACGGAAGATATCGTCAAGGATTTCTGCCGCGGAAAAATCGCCCGCCACAAAATCCCGAAATATATCTTCTTCGTCGATACTTTCCCTATGACCGGTAGCGGAAAGATTCAGAAATTCAAATTGAAAGACTTAGGATTAAAGTTATTGGCAGAGCAAGGGATTACGCCTGTATAAGTTTTTTTACTACCTTTGCAGCATTAACATTTTAGTATCAATTTATGTCACAATTATTTCCAACTAATCTGCCTTATAAAGTAGCAGATATGAGTTTGGCAGAATTCGGTCGCAAGGAAATCGAAATCGCCGAACACGAAATGCCGGGACTTATGGCACTCCGCAAGAAGTACGCCGACCAGAAACCCCTGAAAGGGGCTCGTATCACCGGCTCACTGCACATGACGATTCAGACCGCAGTGTTAATCGAAACATTAGTTGCGTTGGGAGCAGATGTTCGCTGGGCAAGCTGTAACATCTTCTCCACACAGGACCACGCTGCCGCAGCAATCGCTGCCGATGGTGTTCCCGTTTTCGCCTGGAAAGGTGAAACACTGGAAGAATACTGGTGGTGTACCGACATGGCGCTCCGTTTCCCCGACGGTAAAGGTCCGCAGATGATTGTGGATGACGGTGGTGACGCTTCCCTGCTGGTTCACATGGGTTACCGTGCAGAGAACGATGCCGAAACAATCAACCGCAAAGGTAGCAACCATGAAGAACAGGTGATCCTGGATACATTAAACCGTATCCTGGCTGAAGACAATACCCGCTGGCATCGTACAGTAGCCGAAATGAAAGGTGTTTCCGAAGAAACGACAACCGGCGTACACCGCTTGTACCAGATGATGGAAAGAGGCGAGTTGCTGGTTCCGGCTATCAACGTCAATGACTCCGTTACGAAATCCAAATTCGACAACCTGTATGGTTGCCGCGAATCACTGGCTGACGGTATCAAGCGTGCTACGGATGTAATGATCGCCGGTAAAGTGGTAGTAGTTGCCGGATATGGCGATGTCGGTAAAGGTTGCGCCCATTCCATGCGTTCATACGGCGCCCGTGTCCTGGTTACGGAAATCGACCCGATCTGTGCTTTACAGGCTGCGATGGAAGGTTTCGAAGTAACAACAATGGAAGAAGCGGTTAAGGAAGGTAACGTATTTGTTACAACTACCGGCAACTGCGATATCCTGACTATCGAGCATATGGCTCAGATGAAAGACCAGGCTATCGTATGTAACATCGGCCACTTCGACAACGAAATCCAGGTAGACAAGCTGGTAAGCTATCCGAATATCAAGCACACTAACATCAAACCGCAGGTAGACAAATATACTTTCCCGACAGGAAACTCCATCTTCCTGCTGGCAGAAGGCCGTCTGGTCAATTTAGGTTGTGCAACAGGCCATCCGTCTTTCGTCATGAGTAACTCATTCACGAATCAGGTTCTGGCTCAGATGGATTTGTGGACAATGCCTTATGAAATCGGTGTTTACCGCCTGCCCAAACGTTTGGACGAAGAAGTAGCCCGCCTCCACCTGGAACGTATCGGTGTCAAGCTGTCCAAGTTGACACAGAAGCAAGCTGATTATATCGGCGTACCGGTTGAAGGACCGTACAAAGCTGAACATTACAGATATTAATATCTCTCCGGAAGGAATCTTGTTTAAATCAAGGATTCCTTCCGGATTTCTATTTTGTAGACATGCAAACAAGACACGCAGACAGACAATTATATTTCAAGGAACAAAGTATTACTACGCAAAAATATGTAATACCGTTTATCGAAAAACATCGACAGATTACTGCCGAATCCAATATTCTCGAAATAGGTTGTGGCGAAGGCGGCAATATTAAACCGTTCTTAGATCTCGGTTGTAAAGTGACAGGTATCGACATCAACGGAGGTCAGATCGCCATTGCAAAAGATATTTACAGTACACACCCCAACAATAAAAACCTGACACTGATCTGTGAGGATATCTACAAAGTAACAGAACTAAACAACACATTTGATATCATCATTATCCGGGATGTGATAGAACACATCCCAAACCAAGAATTATTCTTGCCTTTTATTAAAAGATTCTTGAATCCTTACGGTATCATTTTTGTTGCTTTTCCTCCCTGGCAGAATCCATTCGGCGGACATCAACAAATATGCGGCAACAAGCTTCTCAGCCATTCACCCTGGATCCATCTATTGCCCCGTCCTGTCTATAAGAAAGTTTTGGAATGGGGTAACGTTAATCCGGACGGACTGTTGGAGATCAAAGATACCGGCATTTCACTGGAACGTTTTCTTTCAATCGTGCATAAAGAGAACTACCAGATACTCGAAGAAGTCCTTTATTTCATCAATCCGAACTACGAAACAAAATTCAATCTCCGTCCCCGGAAACTATGGGGCATATTGAATATCCCTTATATCCGTAATTTCTATACGACCTGCGGATATTACATTTTAAAGAATTCATAGATATGGCAACATCCCATTTATCCCTGATTATCCCTGTCTACAACCGCCCGAATGAGGTGGAGGAGCTGCTGGACAGTCTTACACGGCAAAGCGAAACAAACTTCGAAGTCGTCATCGTTGAAGATGGCTCCAAAGAGACTTGTGAACATGTTGTCGATGCTTTTAAGGATAAATTGGCTATTTCCTATTACTATATTCCCAACGGAGGCCCCGGAAATGCCCGTAACTACGGAGCAAAACAAAGTAAAGGCGATTATCTGATCGTTCTTGATTCGGATTGTATCCTCCCCCCCGATTACATCAAATCGGTAAACAAAGAATTGCAGGAAACCGGGGCGGACGCTTTCGGAGGACCGGACAAGGCCTCAGACAGCTTTACGGATGTTCAAAAAGCCATCAACTACTCCATGACTTCCTTCTTCACCACAGGAGGCATCCGGGGAGGCAAGAAGAAAATGGACAAGTTCTATCCTCGCAGCTTCAATATGGGAATCCGTAAAAGCACATACGAGGCGCTCAACGGCTTTTCCGCCATGCGCTTTGGAGAAGATATCGATTTCAGCATCCGCCTCTTTAAAAACGGATATAAAGTATGCCTGTTCCCATCTGCATGGGTCTATCACAAACGGCGCACAGACTGGCGCAAGTTTTTCCGCCAGGTCTACAATTCGGGTATTGCCCGAATCAATCTGTATAAGAAATATCCGGATTCACTTAAACTGGTCCACCTACTGCCGGCAATCTTTACTTTAGGCGTATTATTCTTCCTGATCGGCAGTATCTTCTGTGCATGGAGTTTATTGCCGCTCGGCCTATTCTGCCTGCTGATTTTTGCAGATTCCACCATACAGAATAAAAGCATCAAGATCGGCTTCCTGTCGATCATTGCATCGTTTATCCAGCTGTTAGGATACGGCTGCGGTTTCCTGGATGCCACATGGAACCGGTTAATCCTAAAAAAAGAGGAGTTTTCGGCATTTCAAAAGACATTCTACAAATAAGGGCGAGAAAACCTCGCCCCTACCATTTCCTTATTCTTTATTCTTTTTCCAATACTGCCACCCCGACCAACCGACTGCTGCAATCAACAGCAATAAGATCAGGAATGAGCTATAGGAGGCAACATAAGCAGCCGTGACATAACCTTGCGGTCTGAAGTCGAACACAATCGTATGCTCGCCTGCCGGAACACGCATCCCTCGCAAGATCCAGTCTGCACGGAAATGCGGCACTTCTTTACCGTCAATCGTTGCCGTCCATCCCGGCTGATAATAGACTTCAGAAAAGACAGCCAATTGTTCCTTATCTGCTTTACTCTTATATGTCAAACGGTTCGGACGGTATTCTTCCAACACGATTGTCGCTGTTGAATCTTTCTGCGGTACAAATCCTTCCAAATCTTTCTGGAAACGCTTATCGACAACAGCCGTCACTAACGGATTAATTGTATTCAACGCCTCGATCTCGGCATCCGCATTCTCCACAATATCCAGTTTATCTACGAACCACGCATTTCCAAACGCATACGGATTTCTCAACGGCTGCTGCTCCGGATTATAAATAATATAGCGGGTATTCAGCATATTCAAAGAAGGACAAGCCGCCAATGCGGACATCACATCATCTGCCGTCTGTGCTTTCTGTAAAGCCCCGATAATGCCACGCAATTCTCCATCCAGACGATGGTCGATCAGTTCCTGATAACGGCGCAGCTTGACAGCATGATAACCGCCAATCGAATGATGATAATAGGAAGTATTCGTCTCCTGCCAGGGATTATTGATATTCAGGACACGGAAAGTCGAATCCGTATCTTTCAGGATTTCCTTATCGGCCACTGTTTCCTTATACATTTCACTCGGCTGCTGTTTTACAAAATTGCTGTCATTCAAATAGCGGCGGTCCACCGTCCAAAGGTCAGCCAAAATCAGAACTGCCACACCTGCACTCACTACCGTAGCAGCCGTTTTCTTATTCTTCGCTTTCCAGAACCAGACAAGTAAACCGGCTCCCAACAGAATAAAGATCAAAGAGCGCAGTGCATCAGCCGAAGCCAATGAAGCACGGTCCATCAGCAAAGCCGTATAATACCATTCCGGAACCTGATTCTGGAACTGGGCATCATAAGCAGACTGGAAATTCAACAACAAAGACGGCATCAACCAAAGAATTACACAAATACCACCCGTCAAGCCCAACGACCAAAGGAACCCTTTCTTCAATCGGGCCTCGTCCACTTTCTGTGCCAGGATTTCCCGCAGCCCCCAAATACCGATAATCGGGAATACCAATCCCGGTATCACCAACGCCATTTCAACTGTACGGAACTTATTATACATCGGCAGATAATGGAACATCAAATCGTTGAAAGCATCGAAGTTACGCCCCAATGCCAGGAAAGTCAGAAAGACAGAACCGGCAAATAGCCACCATTTCATCCGATTCCGGACCACAAACATCCCTAAAACGAACAAGAAACAAACCAACGCCCCGAAATAAACCGGCCCGGAAGTAAAAATCTTATCCCCCCAATATGTGTAAGTCCGCAGCTCTTTCCCTACCTGCGCCCCGTTTTTCTTCAATTCTTTATACAATTCGGAAGAACTGTCCAACGTACCGCCGGAACTTCCGCCATATGTGTTCGGCACAAGAACCGTCAGCAGTTCCTTCCATCCATAACTCCACTGGAAAGCATAATCCTTATCCAGACCGGTAGAAACCTTTTCCACCTTTCCCGAAGCATCAGGCTTAGGCGTCAATTCCGTTGCACCACGAGTCGAATGCTGGCTCAAATCCCAGTTGGAATACATACCTTGCGCATTAGGCAATACCGCCAAAATAACGCAAGCAACCATAATCAACGAGGTCTTCAGCCATTCTCCATAGGCTTTCTCCCGGATTTTCTTAATCACATATCCTATATAGATAAACAGGCAAAGCAATACCAAATAATAGGTAATCTGAATATGCCCGTTCGCTAAAGACAAAGCTACCCCCAACAAGAACAGGACAGCCCCCCACAGGTAAGAACGCCTGAACAGCAAAGCCATCCCCGCCAACGTTACCGGCATATATCCAATCACATAAGCCTTCACAATATGCCCGGCCTCTATTATGATGATATTATACGAAGCAAAAGCAAAGGCAATCGCCCCGGCAATGGCCAGCCACCAGTTCACCCCCATGATACACATCAGAAGATAGAAACTAACCAAACCGACAAAAACCATAGCCGCATCACCATAACCGACCTTTTTCAACCAACCGTCTACAATCGTGTAAGAAGGCATACTCGGCGCAGGCTGTCCATATCCGGCCACATACGGCATTCCCCCGAACATAGCGTCCGACCAGGCACTGAACTCGCCGGGTTGTGCAGTCTTGGCATACTGATCCATCTGGCTATGTCCCATTCCGACAGCCTTGATATTATCACCCTGCATAACCACTTTCCCGTCAAACACCGCCGGTGAAAAATAGACCATCACCAGACCTAAAAACAAGATCAGGGCAACAATGTGTTTTCCCCACTGCTTTAGCAAATCCTTCATATATATGTCATTAAAATTCATACTATCAAACGCGCCCTTTCAGTAGTTTGGCTGTGTAGAAACGGACAGCAAACCACCCATGAAGCAAAACCGTAGCAAAAGTACCATAATATTTGCACATAATCGCATATCGTTCTCGCAATGATGCTTTTCTTTGCATCGTACTCGTCCCTCCATCCAGAAAATTGGACAGGGTGAGATGCGTATTATACAACACCCCGGCCTGCTTCATGCAACGGATACACCAGTCAAAATCGGCAGAATAGCGATATTGTAAATCATATAACGGAGCAATCGTGCGTTTTGTTATAAACGACTGGTGGCAAACCAACATCCCCATCCGAAAACTCTTCCACGAAAGCTTCCGGGGAGCCTTAAGCCGCCTGAGGCCTAACGACCGGCCTTCCTCATCCACGATATTCGTTTCGCCATAGACCACATCCGGCAAAGCCTTCCTCTTTTGTATCAGGGAAGCTACCCGCTGGACCGTATCCGCCGTACATAAAGAATCACCGGCATTGATAAACCAGACATAATCGCCCGTCGCCTTTTGAAGCCCCTTATTCATCGCATCATAAATACCCTTATCCGGTTCGCTCACCCAATAGGCAAACCCCGATTCATACCGTTTGATAATATCGACAGTCCCATCCGTAGACCCGCCGTCTATCACGATATACTCGATATGTGGATACGACTGGCTCAACACGTTCAGAAAAGTCTGTTCCGCCCAACGTGATGCGTTATATGTAATTGTTATAATTGAGAATAAAGGTTGCTGCATATAGACTTAGTGATCTATTTTTGTTTCTGTGCAAAGATAAGAAAGATATTCAAGAGTCAAACAAAACAGGTGTAGGCTTACGCTTTGTCGTGAACTGGAACAAGGAAAAGAATCGCTCCGGTTGGATAAAGTGAACCAGGTCCTTTGCTTATTTGGAAGTGAAGTAGGCGTCGTACCAAGTTAACAGGGATGAACGCCAACTAACTTACTAACTAACTTACTAACTAACTTACTAACTAACTTACTAACTAACTTACTAACTAACTTACTAACTACTCTTTACCTGAAAATTGCTCTTTCTTAAGTATTTCAAGGTAGCGCGAGCCTTTTTCCGTAATTCGATAGCCTTGATTAGGATCTTGCAAATTTTCCTTGGTCATTTCTATTAGTCCATAACCTAACAATGTACTTATATATTTCGTTTTATTATAATAATTATCAGAAACATGAATGAACTCCAATATTTCCCCTCTCTTTGCATTATGAGATGCCAGAAAAGACAATACACTTTGATACTTCTGTAAATACTTATATTCAAACCGGATATTGGCTAATTCCTCACGATCTATTTCTCTCATTTCAGGTTCTATAAAATCTTTATGGCAAGGTATTTCGACCAGAAAATAAGTTCGTTCTTCATCCGTTTCAAAAACAGCTCTTTCGGAACGATTGGATTGTAATTCTTTCTGTATAGTAGGAATACCGGTTCCCCGTCCCTCAGTCAAATCCAACTCCTTCAAATAATCTCCCAACTTCCGGTTGCGATATCTACGAGCCCGTATATTATTTCCCGCTTTCAAATCAGAAATATGGATTGACCGATCAGGACCATTATAGCTGATTATCTCTATTTTATCAGGATTAATTACGATTTCAACAGGTTCTCTTTCTTGGTAATTCCTATGATAAAGAGCATTCACAACTGCCTCTTCCAACGCCTGATACGGATAATTATAAAACTTTATTGCTTCCGCCTGATTTGGAACTTTTTTAATTTTCTCTTTAATCACATTCGTCTTCAGATAATTCAACGCTTCTGCAATCATCAAATGCACTGGTCCTTTTATCGAAGGTATCTCAATTATACTCGAAGGATTTTCCATTTTGCCTTCCGGGTAAATTACAATATCAATTTGTGTATAAGGGAAAAATCGATACGGTTCATAATTAAAAAGCATCAAAGCTACATTCTTCGGCAAAACTCTTTCCTGTGGGCCGACTATGAGATCCATCCGAGCAAGGATATCCGATAAACTCATACTTTCCAATTGATCCACCAACTTACTTTTTGTTCGGATTAAAAAATCCCGGACCAACGTCCCTGAAATATCATTTATCGTAGCACTCTGATTAACTCTGTCATCGAAAGGTATTTGATTACATAAACTTATCAATTCCTGCTCATTTTCTCCTTTTGCAATAATTGATGAAGAATTATAACGGATATAATAATTATAGGTTTTATTTTTTGCCTTCACATCATCCGGAACCTTATAAGGTCGATTTGAGCCACCTGGGACCCAGATCAAAAGGACTTTACGATCATCAATCTCTTCAATTGAAACTTTCGGGAAATATACTGGTTCTATCAAATTATTAAACTGCAATATCTCTCTTTGGATCTTATCAATTTGTTCCTCTTCCAACCCACATACAGGACGGGCAGCAATACCGTCTTTCTCTCTGATACCAATAACGATATATCCTCCTCCGATATTGTCAAAATCATTTGCAAAAGCACATATCGTCCGATAGATAGGAGCAGGATTCCACCCTTCTTTAAATTCAATGCGATTGCTTTCTATTGTCCGAGTAGATAGTAGCTGTTCTATATTAATATGCAAGGCCATCCATTTTTAATTATATTATTCAACAATTTTGACTAAACCAGTCCTTTCCATAGATACAGAACAAATATAAGAATTATTAAGTATTCTATATCCTTCCTTTCTGAAATTCAACTTATTTGTCGTTATTTTTCTTTATTTGCGCATAAAACCTTTTTCCATTTAGCCGATTAACATTCATGATAAACTAAAAACACCTATGCTTTGATGACAAAACATAGGTGTTTTTAGTTCAATAGATCCTCCACAAACGTCTTACTTTACTTTCCAAAATCCATTCTTTCGAGTCCCACTCTTTCAATAAACATTCCGTCCTTCAAATGTTTTACGATCTTACGAATATATTGCTCTGTCAAGTCCAACTACGCAGCCAAATCCGATTGACGTATATGCGGATTCAGGCAAATCAGATCTTATACTCATAAACAGGAGCGGGTAATCCTTCTTTTATACATGTGTCGATAATCCGTTGCGTCCCTCTCCCCCAACTTTCGATAAAACCAGCTTTATAAAAGACATCGGCAATCAGTTTATTATGTGGCCTTGAAGGATAGGATCTGGATAAATCCTCTACCGTGATATCCTGCAAACGAGCTTCGTTACCAATCACCAACTTATCATCATAAACCCGTATCTGTACTTTCTTACACAGGCATCCCTTTTTCGATCATATTTACTAAATTGATTGGAGGAAGGATAATTGCATTCAAAACTGTACCTTCGGTTTTCGCATGGATGATGCCACGCACTGTGCCCGTGACAATAGTCGCCATATAACGAAGAAAATCTACCGGTATTTCATGTTCTTTGCGCAACTGCTCTATTCCTTCCGGAGCTATATCAAAAAAACATTGCGTTTCCGATGTAAGAAGAAGTTCCTCTTTTTGCAAAAAGGAAAATGCAGCCGTACAACGAATACTGTCTAATGTCACACTATGTCCAAATGAGAAAGAAGCATGGATTTGGACCTCTTCACCATTAATATATTTATCCGGGAAAATGGCAAATTGTGAAATCTTAATCTGACCAATCTTATAAGGAATTGTCTGCATAATCAAGCTGCTGTTATATAATCATCAATCTCTCTGTTTGAATAAACGACACTCGTATAGCTACCCGATGAGACGGTACTGACATAAGGCGAATTTTCGCTTTCAATATATTCGTCCACATCTATAAAACTAAACTCCGGTATTTTTCCGATAGCCAAAGACAACTCAACGAATTTACTAATCTTATGATCATAATCACCGGAAAGAAGCTGTGTCACATACCCCTTCGAACAACCGAGATATTCTGCCAACTGTGTCTTATTCATGCCCCGCTTTTGCATAAATACATTTATCTGGCGGTATAATTCCATCTGAAGAGCTGTTGTCCAATATACCGGATTCTTTAATAATTCATCTCGTTTCATCGTTACTTATTTTTCTTGTTGTTCTTTTGATCTTATATATTCATCTTTCAGTCTTCGAAAGTAACTTTCATCTTTCTTTTGATTAGCCTTTGTACCACCCGTTATTACAATTTTTCCGCCAGGCTGTTCAATACCATAAACACGAAGATGTTTACTTTTAAATTCAAACTCCCGATATCCCCCTTTTGCGTTATCATAAAAATGAAATTTCGCAAAAGGTACAGATTTCAAACTGGCAACCTCATTCATGACAGCATATATCCCAACCAGTTCAGACTTGTAACAAGTTTCTATTTCTTCTTCAAATCTATCAAATGGGCAATCTCCGTCAACAATCAGTTTGTCAAATTGCTGCTTCCCATTCACTCCTTCTATATTTTCAAGAACAAAAGTAGGCATAATATAGTTTAGTTGTAACTAAATTCTCATATAAAAATACTTTATTCTCTATATTTTACCTTCCACCGCCTATTCTTACGTACTTGCATGCTCACATTCTTTCAATAAAACCCACGTTTATGAATCGGAATTTTTCTGTAACAATTTTTCGTACAATGCAATATACTGTTTAGCAACCACCTCTTCTGTGTAGCTCTCTTGTACTTTCTTCACGCAGGCGTCCGAAAGTGTTTGAGGATTTGGGTTGTTTAAAATCCATTGGATACCATTAGCTAAATCATTGGCATTCTTATATTCTGCTAAATATCCATTTATCTTATGGTCTATAATATCAGTTTGTCCGCTATTATTAAAACTAACAGCAGGGCAGCCACAAGCCATTGCCTCTATAATCGTTTGACCAAATGTTTCATAGAAAGAGGGCACAACCGTAACATCTGCTGCCGAATACAATTCTGCAATTTGATAACTATCACTTAACAGTCCCAACGATAAATACGGAATGACCAAACCGTCAAAAAAGGACTTATCGTTTTTAATTGCTCCGAACAAAACCAACAACAGGTCATCTCGACTCAAAAATAAAATACTCAAAGCTTCTTTCAGAAACTGGAAACCTTTAATCGGATCATCTAACCGAGCGGCTCCCATCAATACAATTTTCTTATCCAACGGGAAAGATAGTTTTTTACGTATTCCAATTTTTTCTTTTTTAGAAAAAACAGAAATATCAATTGCATTAGGTATGACTACAACATCCAAGTCTTTAGTCAAAGAACTTTTTCTTGCCTGTTCAGCCAACCAAGAACTTACAGCGACCAACTGAATACCAGAAGTTTTAAGAAAGTACTTCTTTCTCCAAACATAATGTGACAAATCACGCTGCTTATTTGACTTTAGAAAGGGACATTTCCCACATTCATCATGAAAGCGTTCACATCCCCAAGAATAATGACAAATTGCAGTACACGGCCACATATCATGCATTGTCCAAACAATTGGTTTACCACATCCCGTCAATATTTCAATTCCTTTCAAAGAAAGAAATCCTTGATTAATCCAATGAAAATGAATAACATCCGCTTTCTTAATCAAAGAATAGAAGTAAACTGGCTCTCCTACATTGGCGATAGAAACCGTAAACAATTTTGCCCTACTCAAATGATTTGACAAAAATATAATTAGTCTCTCCCAATAAAATCGAAACCTATTTAACCATGTATTCCTTCGAATAAGTTTACTCACCAGAATCCCGGTCTGCCTTAAAGCTCCCTCCAAACGGCTAGCTGCCACAGCAGCTCCCCCTACTCGTTCGGAAGTATTTAAAAAAACAACTTTCATCTTTCAAACGTTATTTTTCGATATCCACTATTCCGTTACAAATATCCCCAACAAATGTGCCCACATTTAATCAATCAACTAAATTTATTCCTTTAAGGGACTAAGTATTTTACCCTATTGACAATAATACCGTAGCTATTGATTCAGAACAAAGCTCCAAATTATATTGTTTTTCCGCTAACAATCGCGCTTTTCGTCCCATTTGTGCCACAATATCAGGATGAGCAGAAAAATAATTAATTGCATCAATCCATGCATTTACATCCCCATAAGGGACTTTTATACCGATACCTTCTTTTTCCACATCAATAGGAAATGTTGGATTATCAGTTGTAATAATAGCTTTACCCAAAGCTAAAGCCTCTACTAATGTTGTCAATCCAACAGTATAAGGATAGTCCAAACATGCGATAACTACCGCATAAGAATCATTTACAAAATGTGCGCACTCATCCAAAGACCAATCACCAAAATGTAAATTAATGTTCGAAGATAAATTTTTTAATTCAAAATATGCAGATAAATTCTTTTCTTCCCTTGCTCTAATATACAAACTACATGAATTTAAAACCATCTTACTATCGAATGCTTTCAGCAAAGTAAAAAAATCTCGATTTTCTGCTCCTGTCGAGATAAAACCATTTACATTCTTTTTACCCAAAAACATCTCATTATAATAAGACAAATCTGCTCCCCATGAAACAACAATCGCATTTTCTGGTTTAACTTTTGCTGTACGAATAGATCTTTCTCTTAACTCTTCACTAAAGAAAAACATTTTATCTATTCCTTTATAAAAAAGAGCTGAAGCGAGCCTTCTTAATCTATTTTTAGGAATAATAACAGCTGAATGATGCCATATAACAATGGGCTTTCGGAATAACCCTAATGCACGTAAAAGAATAACAAGTTCTAGTCCTCTAAAAGTAACAGCATATATTAAATCATATTTACGTATAGAAAATAAAGACTTAATTAGAACATATATCATCAAACGAATACGCTTATGATAAGGATCAAATGGAATAACCTGAAATATTGACTCTATGCCATATTTTTCTAAATGAGTTAGTCCATACAAAAGATGGCCTGGACATTTTTTGTTTTTCCAGTGTCGATATGTTTCACTAATGGGAATTAAATGATAAAAATATATTTTCTTCACAATAATCGTTTCTTTATTTTCTTATACTGATCATGTATCCAAGTATATTTTAGCCACTTAGCTAATAAACCTCCATTTATCTTATTTTGGAACTTTCGATGATTCTTTAGCAATAACTCATTATATCCATCAAAAGGAATAAATCGAGTAGATTGGTTTCTTGTATCTAATTTAGGTTTTACCCACCAAGCTTTTTTATTACCACAATGCTCACCCGTACCATCGAATCCCCAATTTTGAGTTTTAGAAACAACAGGAAAAACAGAACACATATTATGCTGGAACATGTGATAATAAACACGCAAATCATCTGCAACAATCTCTTTCCGAGAATCTGCTTGGAGAATTCCTTTTATATAAAAACCTATAGAAGTAAATATTCTATATTTTTGCTTATCTTTTTTTAGCTCTGAATAACGATCAAAATAATCATGATTTACAGAAAACCATCTATTTTTCCAACAAGCAAACCCCCATGGAGAACTACAAGAATAAAAATACACATCTTCCAAATAATCTTTCGGTATTCTAAATGGTAAGCTAAAACCACAAATAGAAAAGATTCGTTCATTATTCTCATAAAAGCGAAGTCCTTCATTCATATAATTAAGAAAATTAGACGAAACAACGATATCATCTTCCAGAAAAATAAATGTGTCATTATCTCTCAAAACATCATTTACTGCAGTTAAAATAGAATTATGAGCACCCATATTTTCTTTACGAAACAAGAGCTTGACATCCTTAAACCCTTTAATTTCACGAGCATATTCGCGAATGCTTTCAATTTGTTTTACATGCTCTTTTTTATACGCTGCATCAGAAACAACATATAGAACTGACATTTTTGCTTCTTTATTTGACAATAAAGAAGAAATACATCGTTGTAAATGTTCAAGACGATCATATACAGGAACTATTATAGGAGCATATTTTTGTACTTTCATATCCATTTCTTCAGGCTTTTACTTCTATCTCTTATTCTTCTCACAGGAATCCCTGCATATACTCCCCATGAATCCAAACTTCTATTAACAAAACTCATTGCTCCAACAACGCTTCCTTCTGAAATAGTTAAATTAGGCAAGACAACACAAGAGGCCCCAATTTGAGTATACTTTTTCAAAACAACAGGCCCACCCATTACATTAGTTGTTTCAACAGAGCACATTGGTCCGATCAAATACTCACCACCAAAATCATCAATAGCACTATATACAATAGTTTTAGCAGATACTCCTGAATAATCCTGAAGAGTTATACCCTTAGCACCATACAAAGCAACATATGCTGAAATATGTACAAACGAACCAATAGAAATAGAACCTGATAATATACAGAAATCATCAATTCGTACATTATTACCTATCGAAATAGTAGAAGCAGAGTATACACTAACTTTACGACTCAATAAAACATTTTTACCAATAGAAGCAAAACCTATTCGTTCTAATTCAGCCTCTGTATAAAAAGAATTTTCCATTATTTAACTATTTGACTTATCACTCTTTCTACATCTAATTCACTCAAATTATGATGCATCGGTAAACAGATTACTTCATCAGCCATCTTATAAGCTATTGGCAAATTTTCTCTCTTGGCAGAATCTAATCCTTTATATGTTGAAAAAGTAGTAATCAAAGGATAAAAATATCTCCTCCCATATATTCCTTCCAATTTCATCTTTTCATATAGTGTATCACGGCTCATTCCATAATCTTTCTCATTAACAAATATCGGAAAATAAGAATAATTATGTTTCACATTAGGAATGTCCTGAAAAAAAGATATCCCAGGTACTAATTTAAAAGCTTCTCTATAATGTATCGCAATCTGTTGACGTTTTTTTATAGCATCATCCACAAATCGCAAACTTAATAATCCATAAGCAGAACGCACTTCGTCCAACTTCCCATTGATACCTGGCGCAACAACAGTTGTTTCATTAGCAAAACCAAAATTTTTAATAAAATCAATACGCTGTTTTGTTTGTGCATCATGACAAACCAATGCTCCACCTTCAATTGTATTATAAACTTTAGTAGCATGAAAACTCAGTGTTGCCATATCTCCTGCATTAATAATAGACGTTCCATCTTTCTCCACCCCAAAAGCATGAGCCGCATCATAAATGACTTTTAACCCATATGTATTTGCGATTTCCTGAATACGTTCTATATTACAAGGTTGTCCATAAACATGAACAGGCATAATTGCTGTCGTTTTTGGAGTTATCGCAGCTTCAATTTTCTCAGGATCAATATTTCCTGTTTTAGGATCAATATCAACAAAAACAGGTTTAATACCATTCCACCACAATGAATGAGTTGTCGCAACGAAACTATATGGTGTTGTAATAACTTCTCCTGTAATCCGAAGTGCTTGCAAAGCACAAATCAAAGGAATGGTTCCATTAGTAAATAAACTTATAAAAGGAACCTTTAAAAAATCACAAAGTGCTTTTTCAAGTTCTTGATGATAATAGCCATTATTTGTCAACCATTTTCTTTCCCAAATATCTTTTAAATAAGGGATAAACTCCTCTATGGGAGGGATCAATGGAGAAGACACAGTTATCAATTGATTCATATTAGAACATTTTATAAATAACTCTTTTCAACTTTAATGTCATTTCTTCAAAATGATCCTTACAATAAGAATCGTATGGATAAATCTCTATTTCAACATTCTTTTGTAAAGACAAATTTACATATCTATCCAGATAGGATTTAATGAAGGGGAATATATTATACTGATATAATACTCTCTCTCTTGCCTCTTTAATATAAGGTAATTTTTCTTGATAATATTCATCTATATTATCAAGAATATCCCGTATACGGGATATCGAAGTCGTAACATCAGCAATATCAATCACAACTAAAGACTCTTCACTGAAATATTTAGTAATATTTTTACATCCATAATATATTGGCACAGTATACCCCAAAAAAGCATCAGCAATTTTCTCTGTCCAATAATCTTTTATACAGGAATTTTCAATACAAATAGAAAATTTATATGGTAACAAAGCATCTTTTTTATCCTCAATTGCACATATGCCTCTACCAAAGTAATCAAGTCCATCCTTTACTTCATTCTGTAAAACATTTAACCATTTTATTCGTTTTTTATGTCCTGGAAGAAATGTTCTATTCGATGTTACAAATGATATTTTATTTAATTTAGCAGGGACTTCTAATTTCTCAATTTGATCATAAGTCAAAGAAGGAGACGAGGTATGAAAATTATACCCAAAATACCAAGGCAAAGCTTGCTGATCACTATGATTATTTTTTCTTTTTAATGCATGGGAGGAGATTATATGATCAAATATATTTAAAAAACTAGAAGAATAAGCCTTCACAATAGAAGGTTCACCCGATATAAAAAACAATCCTCCAGATCTATATCTTAATTTATATTTTTCTGTTATATTTTCATATATCACAACAGCATCCCAAATTATATCTTCTTTAGAATTAAAGAAAAATTCGTATCCCTCTAAAAGCCATTTAGAAGAGAGTTGCTTCTTAAAGAGATCAGCTATTGGTGAAATAATATTTATTTGGATATATTTATTTCTCATATCAATTTTAATTCTTGAAAAACAGACTTCCATAAAAATCCGACTTGCGTTATATCATAGTTTTTCACAAGCTCTTGAGCACGATTTGCCATTTTTTCTCTTTTTTCATCATTAATAGCTAATTGGATTATACGTTTTGCGTATAACTCAAAATCAAAAGCTGGAACAATAAATCCTGTTTCATTATCATGAATAAGATCGTATATGGCAGAAAATGTATTAAAACCGATGATGACAGTTTTTAATTCCATTGCTTCAAGAAAAACAGTCGGCAATCCTTCTACATTTGATGTTAAACACAAAATACTTGCTTCTTTGATATAAGGAATAGACTTTTGATATCCTACAAAATGGATTCTATCCAAACTTAACTTATTAGATAATGATAAGCACCTATTACGATCTGGCCCATCACCAACTATTATAAGTTCCCAATCAGTAAGAACAAGATAGACCTTCTTCCAAATATATAATAATCGATGAACTCCTTTTTCTTCCGAAAGTCTGCCAACATACAATATTTGCTTTTTCTTTTTTATTAGAATATTATCGTTTAATACAGGTTTAGGATTAGGTATCGCCACCACTTTTGGAGAACTTTCTAAGCCTGCTAAATTCAAATATTCTATCACATACTTATCGGATAATACGACAATTCTGTCATACATTTTCAATGCATATCTAATTCTCACTTTCACAATCTGCTTTAATATAAATAAATAAACACTTTGAAAACGCCATTTAAGAAAATCCTGAAAAGAAATTATACTATGCCAATCCTTTTCTCTTAATAATATTTTTTTATTTTGAACAACCAAATTTGGTGTACTATGCAAAAGTTCAAATATATATATTTGAACTTTTCGTTTCTTTATATAATAGAGAAACCGTCTCAAATAATTAACAGGAATATTTAAATTAAAAATTACATCTATATTCTTTTGTTCTAAAAAAGAAATTACATCTTTAATATTTCTATCAGTATTATAAGTTCCAAAATCTTTCACCTTTAGTCCTTCCACCAAATCATTGCAATCTTCTACGTCTGATTTCCAATAAATATTAAACAAATTACATGCAATACCATTTGATTTAAAATAATGAGACAGTTGATTATAGAAAACAAACCAACCGTCATTTTTTCTCATTTGTGTTCCTGTAAGTAATAATATATTCATCTCCGATATTTCAACAGACACAACAAGCGAACGTCAAGAAAAATTATACTTTTTATATTTATACAGACTATTCACTCCTTTTCAATCCCTAAACATATAATTCAATCTAATAACTCCCAAACAATCTCAAACCATTAATTAAAAAACTATTACCCAGTACTACAATGATCTTATTAAGCACATTCCACAATTATTTTATCTTTCTTGCAATTAAAAAACAAGTTGTAGAAATATTCTTTCCATTAAGCTTCTCAAACGGATATATACATTTCATTAATTTCCAGATTCTTTTAATAACCTTCGCAAAAAAATTCTGCACTTTAGGTTGATCAGAATCTGTCCAAAAATCCATTCCCCCTATCCATCCACATGAAAGATATTCAAATTCAAAACCATTTTGATCAAGAATTTCCTTCCAATAAAAAGGGTCCATATTTTTTATTACATGTCTTTTTAAATTGGGGGTATCAAACAAGAGATGGAATAAATATTGCATTTTCCCTTTAAAATTAGGTGTCTCCAATACCAAATAACCTCCATCAGATAAAAGAGAAACATGCTTCAATAATACTTCTTCTAAATTTGTAAAATGCTCTATAAAACCAAAAGAAGAAACAATATCATATTTTCGAGATGATGTCATAGACAGAAAATCTTGACAATAAATATCATCAACTACATATCCATATTTTTCTAAAGTTGATTTTATTTGAGTTACTTTTGGATTAAGATCAATCCCATTCAATCTATATCCAATCTCTCCAAAAACAGTAAGAAATCGGCCAGGGAAGCATCCAATTTCTATGGCATCTCCCCCCTTAGATGGAGGTATAAATTGTTCCAAATACAAACGGATAGGATCTTTTGCATTAATTTTCGCGATCTCTGTATAAACATAAATTTGATCCCAATATCGTTGATCTACTATATTTGCCATACTATAATTTTAACATACTATCTAAACAAATACCTTTACTCTGATTTCTTATCACAAAAAACGGCTTCAAAAATAAACGGATTTTTAATCTTAACGGAATTTGAGGAAAACTATCCACATAATTCCGCAAGCAAATAATACCTGCTTTTATTACATCAAAAAAAGTACAACTAGACATCAGGTCTATGACTCTATATGTATCCTCTGATAATCCCCTAATATCCTTCATTCGTTTATAAAAAATCTGAACGTTTTTTCTTTTGTTAATATCAAACCATGAAAAAATCGCTTTAAGAACCCCTATATAATCATCAAATATCCTCAATTTATGTAGGCGAGGGGAAAAAGATGATGCTTTAGGATGTCTCCTCCAAGAGACAAGCATTTCATCTAAATAAACAACATTTTTATTATCTCCTCTAAATGCAAGAATAGGTAATAGGGAATCAAACCAAATATGTTTAGATAACCCACAAACATCATTTGAATACAAAATATCCCTTTTGAAAAGGAGTTGATGTCCCCATACGATCAGATCTAATATAGACACGATTTCTGAAACTAAAATTTCTTTTGTTATTAATGGAGCCACATATTTACCATCCTGATCACAAATAGCCGAGTTAGAATAGATTAAATTCTTTTCTCCTATTGCACTTAATAACTTTTCAATCTTATTAGAGATCCATATATCATCTTGATCGGAATAGGCTATATAATCACCTTGAGCCATATAAAAACCACTAAGAATATTACTAGTAATTCCCATATTTATATCATTTTTAACAAGATGAACAATAGGATAAGTTTCAGTATATTCTTTTACTATCGCCACTGTATTATCAGTCGATCCATCATCTTTGACTATCACTTCATAAATTGGATATGTCTGATTCAATATCGAATCTAATTGCTCTTTGATAAACTGTTCTCCATTATATGTCGCAACAACCACGGATACTTTCAACATAAACTTCTATTTTTTATAACACACAAACACTCTTTTAATATTTTAGACCCTAATAATCTCAACAACAAAATATACAAAATAACAGATAAACAAATCTTTCCGAATAATAAAAGATACAGGTTAGTCACTCCATTTAATATGCAATCTACTATAATAAAAGTCAATATACTAATAATCAAATACGGCGCAATATCCCTACTTATAGTAATTAAACCTATTGGTAATTCCTTCTTTACAGAATGATGCCAAAAAAGAATACTAAGAAAGTAAATTCCAATATATCCAATCACCATATTAAATATACCAAAAGGATATAGTATCCACACTACCAATATTTGAAGTAGTCCAATAAAAACCATACCAAACAAGTAGATATCAGACCGAGAATACGTCATTAACAGGTTCACATATAGCTGAGATAAATACCCCATTGCCCCCCAAAGGCAAAATAATTGAAGGAAAGGAACACTATCTAACCATTTTTCGCCTAATAGAATCCATATAAATTCTTTTGCCACAAAAGCCAATCCCAACATTACAGGGAAAGATATAAATGCTCCAAAACGAACCATTTTTCTAAAAACAAGAACTTGCCTTTCTTTATCATCCATTACCTGAACTAATATAGGCTGTGCTACCCCATTAATCATTCCTCCTATCAATTGATACCCCATCACCATCCATTTCTGTCCCTGTGAATAAAACCCCAATTGCTGAGGACTATAAAATTTCCCCAAAACAACAGAAAAAATATTATTACTTATCTGTGTAAATATATTTGTCAATATCAATTTCGAGCTAAAGCCAAACATTGATTTTAGTGGATGCAAATTTATTTGGAATACAGGTTTCCATGGAGCATAAATGAATTTCAATAATGATCCCATTCCTATATACGTTGTCGTTTGTATCGCCAACCCATAATAAGTAAATCCATTCAAAGCCAAAATCACCCCTATAGTCCCTGAGCAGATTAATGATATGATATCGATTTTTGCTCGCTCTTTGACCATCAAAGTCTTAAACAAATAAGCATTTGAGGCTATGCCAAAGCCGCCAAACAAAAAACCTAAAAAGACAACACGAGACAAACCGATCAGCTCAGGTTTATCATAAAACTTCGCAATCAACGGTGCACAAAAGAAAAGAATCAAATAAAAGACAACTCCGGTCAATGTACTAAACCAAAAAACAGCATTGTAATCTTCGTGACGGATTTCTTTTTGATTGGTTAAGGCAGCAGTAAAACCGCTCTCTTGAATAGTAGAAGCTACAGCACTAAAAATAGCAAGCATTCCGACCATTCCATAATCAGAGGCATTCAATATACGAGCCAAAACAAGACCGAACACCAAGTTTAGTACTTGCTGCGCTCCATTACTCAGCCCTCCCCAAAAGAGTCCCTTAGCTGTCTTTTCTTTCAGCGTTTGCTCTGCCATCTATTCTTTCTCTCCGTTTGCAGTATTCAATCTTAACCCCGTTTTTGTATTAAGTGGAGAAATCACCGAATGCCCCAAGTCGCTTTCCAATTGCTTCCGGGCCGCTTCGGCAGCTTTTCCGCCTTGTTGGGCAATTAATGCGTGTTCCTAAAATATTGAGGATCCTTTTCTTTTGACAACTCCGTGGTAGCAGCTTCTGCCAACATATTGAGGGCAAGTTCGGTATTCGTCATATTATCACGGAGATGTTACCGGACCACGTTTTGTAAATAATATCTGTCAGGGTAGCGAACTGCACACCTTCTTGTAGGCCGTGTCGTTTCCATTCGTCCGTCAGGTCTTTACGGATTTCGATGCTTTTGAACCGTTGGTTAATCCAATTATCTGAATAACCTAAGGCTTTATATTCCATTATTGCCCGATCGATCGTCAGCTCCGGGTCTTGCATCTCGTCCAAACGTTCTTTGGCGACCTGCGCCATCCAGAATTTAAACGGCTCGGCTTTGGGAGATGGGATGGACTGGATCAGGCGAAATAACTGCTCCGTTGTGGCGACATCGGTTTTATAATATTTACCGTCTACTGATGGTAATTTCAGTTGTACGATTTGAGCGTACAACTGACTTCCTTCTACTGATAACTTCCGTTTTAAGTCACTCCAATACCTACGTGGGTTCTCACTATCCGTCAGTACACCCACTACATCAACAATGGAGAAATACCATTCTTCCGTCTCGTCGTCCCAGACTGTACGGACCTTTTTCTCTTCGAATATTTTAATTGCATCTTTCTTTGTCATTCCCTTGTTCCTTCAACCGCCTATCAAGATGTTCTATTTGTTCCATGCCCATGAAACTATTGTTTCGTCATCAGGTTTACTTTACGAGCGTAGAAAAGAGCTTCCTTGACAGATTTGCATTTTGTTATGATTTCCACATAATGTCGCCAAGGTATAGGAAATATAATTGCCGGTAGTTTCAATTCTCCACCAGCTTGGTGGAGAATTATATCTTCCTGTGAATAAAACAGATACCACTTCTTTATATTTGACCTACAGTTTCAATACGAAAGAACTTTTTTAGGGTCATCGCTTTTTTACCACCCAACGCCCCGTCCGCTTATTTCCTCCAATACGTTCAATATAACCTTTCTCGCGTAGTTTACGCAAGTATTCTTTGACTGTATCAAGCCCCATTTCCAAGCGTTCGGCCATTTGAGTACGGGACAAAGTGGCTTCGGCTGACAAGAGAGTCAAAAAACGTTCTTCCAGTTCCGTCAAATCACTCTCAACTGGGGGGGTGGC
>NZ_QUGV01000027.1:0-70096 GCF_003479205.1 Parabacteroides sp. AF17-28
TGTCGGATCTGTCATGAGACAAATGTAAGCATTGTAAGGAAAATGTAAAAGAGTTACCCCCATGAAATATCGGGTGAGCCATAAACATCAATAGTAAGCGCAAAAAGAAAAGTGTTGAAATTCAGTGCTTTATTAATTAATAGTAATGTGTGCTAATCGTTGGTAATCACCAATTATTTCCCGATGCAGCATATTTACATCACTGATTATCAGTGACTATTCATTTTAATCGGTACAACCTCCGTTTTTACAAGTACACAGAATGTAGGGACAAATGCAAACCGTTGTATTTCATGGCTTTGCATATACGTGTTGTACCGCCTTTTTTCAGCCCATTTATTGAATGTCCGCTATCAAATACAAAGTATTGAATGATAGGGTATTTCCGCATGGATGTTACAGAACGCTTGCTGAATACAAAGGTAGTGCTTTTCTTGGAATTTCGGTGATTTGCGAGGAAATAGTTTCTAAATTCAGCACAAAATGTTGCTTAGAAAGATTTGATTCGTTTGGAAAAGTGTGTGGATTGTGTGGTTATTCGTTCCGAAAAGTGTAATAATCCTTGGTGATTCGCTTGGAAAAGTGTATTTTTGCATTAGATAAATCGGGAAAATCATGCTTAAAAGAAAGATAGAAACATATTTAGCCGACTGGAAAAAGGCAGAGGACAGGAAGCCTCTTGTGATTAAGGGCATACGTCAATGTGGAAAGACATACATTGTCCAGAAGTTCGCAAGGGAGAACTATGAGAATGTGGTCTATATGAACTTCATTCTTGAACCAGACAAGAAGTCGGCTTTCACGGGCAATATAGATGTGGATACCGTCATTCTCAACCTCTCAGCTTTGATCCCGGGCAGTCGTTTCATTGATGGTAAGACCTGCATCATCCTTGACGAGATACAGGAATGCAAGGAAGCAAGGACAGCATTAAAATCATTCCATATAGATGGCCGTTTCGATGTTATTGCCACAGGTTCGCTTTTAGGAGTGAAAGGGTACGGCAAAAGCAAGAAGAACCACGAAGAGGAGGGGCAAGATTCAGTTCCCGTGGGATATGAGACGGTAATAGATATGTATCCACTGGACTTTGAAGAATTTCTTTGGGCTAACGGCATCAATGATACGGTGATTGATTCTGTAAAATCGAGCTTCGAGAACGAAACCGCTGTTCCCGATGGTATTCACAAAGCGATGATGGAGCTGCTATATAGGTACGTCATCGTTGGAGGTTTGCCGGAAGTGGTGAATTGCTTCCTTCAAACCAAGAATATCGAACTTATATATAAGGTGCAGCGCAACCTGATAGCCGAATACGAGGAAGATATGGTGAAATATGCGGATGATGCCGACAAGCCCAACATCCGCGAATGCTTTGAGTCCATTCCCAAGCAATTAGCCAAAGAGAACAAGAAATTTCAGTATTCCGTAGTAAAGAAAGGTGGACGGGCTTCGCAATACATCGGTAGCATCCAATGGTTGGAGGATGCCGGAATAGTTCAACGGTGCTATAATACATCCATAACGGAACTGCCATTGGACGGAAATGCCATCAAGGAATGCTTCAAGGTATATACCACTGACATAGGAATCCTCATGGCCATGTTGGACTATGGCACACAGGCAGACATCCTTAAAGGCAATCTTCTTGGCTACAAGGGTGCCATCTTTGAGAATCTCATGGCGGATTTTCTCTGCAAGTCCGGGCAAAAGCTCTACTATTTCCATAAGGAAAGCGGCCTTGAACTTGACTTCTTAGTACGTTTCAAAGGAGAATGCGTAATCCTTGAAGTGAAAGTAAAGGCTGGGAAAGCGAAAAGCATGGCCACAGTTTTGAAAAACAAGAATGTATATCACGTGAACTGTGCCATCAAGTTGGGCCAATACAATGTCGGGCGTGAGGGAAATGTACTCACCATTCCCCTCTATATGGGATTTCTTATACAGGACAAACTTACGGATTCAATTATTCCTGAGATTGATTTGAGTGCATTGGTCAGTAATATAAATAAAGAGTTTTGAATATATGGATATTCTGACGCATTTTAGGAGTATAGAAGAGCTGACCAAGACACTCTCACGTGAGCAAGGATTGCTGAGTGAGATGTTTGAGAAACGGAAACTGATGAAGTTCCCGCTGGGGCTTGCCATAGAACTTGTCGGAGGAAATGAAGTCAGATTGAAAAAACTGCTTGACTATGGTGTGCTGGTGGAAACAGGAAACGCGGTTGAGATAGAGAGCGACTACCTGAACTTCTTCGAGGAGGTGTTGAATGTCAATGAGGAGATTAGCGTGTTGAGCGTGCAGGAATGTATCAACACCTTGAAGGAGTATATCGGATATTTCCTGCAAGAGACGAATGTCAATCGTAAGGTGGGATATCAGGACAGTGTGCGGCAGCTTTTAAAGAAGACCGGATTCAGGACGTTGAAAAATGTGGTGGATTTGAAGCGTAATATGGACAATGCCTATAAGCAGGAACCCAACTACATCATCAAAAAGAAGAAACTACAAAATCTGGATGAGAAGAGCCATAGCATTCGCGCTATGATACGTGAGTGTGAAAAGCTGATGGATAATGAGCACGCTTTCTTCACTATGGCCAATGACCCACATGTAGCTAAGACCTGTAGCGACGTGAGACATGATTTTGTGGAAGCCTATCATGCACTTATGGAGATTGACCGGCAGATTATTTCCTACATCAATCAGATTGACCGGCAAAATCAACTTTACAAGAAAATACGAAAGCTGAAATATCTGCAAGACCAACTCCTTATCAAGACTGATACGAACCTTATGCAGGTCTTGGAAGAGAGAAATCCTCTATGGATGGAATCCCGTCAATACAATAAGATTCGTCTGTCTTTAGAGATGCTGAGGGAAAACGAGCAAGTGGTGAATTTGCTGAGACGGATTGCCGAGCGCAATGGCATACAGAAAACGGCAAGGACAGAAGCTGAACCCTTGACAGAGGAGGATTTGCAAGAGCATATCCAATCCCTGAAGGAGGTGGATGCAGCGGAAGTATGGAATGCGTTTTTGGCATCAAGCTATCATCTGTTTGAGTTCATTCTGAGGTATGACTATAAAGCTAAACGCAATATCGAAGACCATGCAACTCTTTTTTGCCAACTGGTTATCTTGCATCCTGATGAATGTAGGATGACAGGAGAATATGCAATTTATCAAGACATTGAATATCCTATAATTTATGCGAAATAATACTCAAAGAATATACGAGCGGCTAAGCCGGGGGGAATTCCTTTCGGTGGACAGCACAGATACCGCAATCCGTCACTTGTATGAGGACATCGAGGAGAATGTAGAGGATTATGCCGATTATTTCAAGGAAATCGGTCTGCGATTGGAATCAGGCAATGGCTACTTCTATTTTTCACGAATAGGAGAGGGCAAGCAAACGGTAGGGCAGAAACTGGACAGCTTTTCAAAATGGCTGGATTATCTGGACTTCCTGAAGTGCTACAGCCAGTCGTTTACAGCCGGATACCAATTCCGCAAAAGCCATTTGATGGAACAGGTCAGTCTGGATATTGAGCTGAAGGAGAAGGTGCACCATCTGTTCAAAAAATATGGTGTGGGGTCTAATATCGAGATTATAAACAAACTGCTTCAAGAGATGGTGAGTTTGGGATTTGCTGAGTGCATCAGCGAACAGGACGAGACTTATAAGATTACTTCGGCATTCCGTTATGCCGAGGAATTGGTTGAAATCATTCAAATAGCCAACGAAGATGAAATACCTGAATAAGATTATTTTTATCAACAGTGCCAATATCCCTTACGCCGAGATTTCTGTGGATGGTAATGTGCATTTTACGGGAACCCAGGGCGTGGGTAAAAGTACGGTATTGAGAGCTTTGCTGTTTTTCTACAATGCCGACAAACAGCGTTTGGGCATTCAACAGGGACAGAAACCGTTTGATGAATTCTATTTCCGCCAGTCAAACTCTTATATACTTTATGAGGTGATGCGTGATAAGGATGCCTATACGATACTTGTCAGCAGATACCAGGGACGTGCTTCATGGAGATTCATTGATGCGCCCTATCAGCGCGAATGGCTTATCTCCGATGACAAGCAGGTATTGAGTGACTGGGTGAAAATTCGTGAACGTATCGGCAAGAATGTGGCTGTTTCGGCAAGAATAGAATCCGGTGTGATGTTCAAGGATGTTATTTTCGGCAACACGCATGACAGCAAATATACACGTTATGCGTTGGTGCAGAGTTCGCATTACCAGAACATCCCGCGAAGCATTCAAAACGTGTTTCTGAATACAAAATTGGATGCGGATTTTGTGAAGAACACCATCATACAATCCATGACAGATGAGGATTTGCCAATCGACTTGCAGACCTATAGACGACTTGTGACAGACTTCGAGCGGGAGTATGAGGAGATAGATTGCTGGTTCCGTCAGACACGTGATGGTAATTATCCGGTGCGGCAACAGGCATTGAAAATTGCCGAACAGGGTCGCAAAATTGTGGCGCTTGACCAGCAATTACTGGATGTATGGCGTATGCTCAATCATGCCGTAGCTGATAGCGAACAACGCATTCCGCTATTGGAAGTGGAAGCTGCGGAAGTCAAAGCAGACATAGAGAAAGAACACAACCGTGAGAAAGAACTTACGGCAGAATATGATAAGGAGAAAGATTCACTTAATCAGGAGCTTGGTGCCAAGAAGAGTAAATTGAAAGAAATAGCGGAGGAAAGGAAGAAATTTGCCGCTATGGGTATGGATGACAAACTTGCCCTTGCCGGTCGTGAGATTGCAATCAAACAAGAAGAAGCAGAGAAACAGGCGCTATTGAATGATTTATTGAAAATGAATGAATCGATTGAGGAAAAGTACAACATAGCAAGGGGTAAACTGGAAAATGCGCATCAAGCATTCAGGAATGTTCAAAAGGAGGCATATTATCAGAAACAAGCCACGCTTCAGTCGGAACGTAAGAAGTTGGATGAAGAGCGCACTAAGGATAGGAATCAGATAATGGAGGCTTTTAACAGCTGGCGATATGAGTCTGACGAACGTTTACAATCATTGTTGACTGAACAGCATAAGGCTGAAAATACGCTGAAGGAGCTTCGTCAGTGGCATCCTATGGCAGACGAGATAAGGCAGTTGGATGAACAGCTTTTGCAGTTGAGTTTGACTGAGAAGGAAAATGCGGCACAACAGACCGCCGTAAAAAGTCAGATAACTCAGATTACCGCTGAGTATGAGATGAGAGAGACGGAGATAAAACAAGCGTCTCGGCGTGAGCAGGAACGGCTTGAGGCAGACCGTACACACATTCGGGCGCAAATTGAAAAGATTGATGACTTATTGGCTCATTTTGACGGATCTCTTTACAAATGGCTTTGTGAGCATACGGAAGGTTGGGAAAATACAATCGGAAAAGTGGTTGATGAGGAACGTATTCTATATGCTCAAGGGCTTGAACCGCAGTTGGATGTCGCTTCTGACAACCTGTTCGGCATAAGGTTGAACTTGGATAATATTGCCTCGGTGCATCGTACACCTGACGAATATAGATTGGAAAAGATGAACTTGGAAGAGCAAGTGCGGCAAATTAACCGTCAACTTACGCAACTGCCCATTGCCCTTCAGGATGAGATAACGAAACTTGGAAAGAAATGTGCGGCACAGCTCAACCCGCTTCGGCAGAAAGCAACCTTGTTAAAAGTTGAAGAAGGACAGATACCGGTCAAACGGCAGAATCTGCAAAACCATCGGCATAAGCTGGAGATGGAAGAACAAGAGCAGATTGAACAGGAAAAAGAAATCCGTGAACGAGCCTTCAACGAGGCATTACTGAAAGTGCAATCCGAGAAAGATGCCCGTGAAAGAAATGAAGCAAAAAATAAGAAGGACCTTAAAGAACTTGACGCTTCATTCAACAAGGCTTCAAAAGCACTTGACGAGGAGCTGCGCAATTTCAAAGAATCACAAGATGCGGAAGCTGCCACCCGTAATCGGGAGTTCGCAACACAGAAGAAACAACTTGATGAACAGCAGAAGGCGGAGCTTGCAGGTAGGGGCGTTGATATGAATCTGCTGGGACAATATCGTAAAGCTCTGGATGATTTGAAGGAACTGTTGCGGAGGATTGAAGATGAACGTCCGATGGTTATCAAATATCGCGACGCTGAACAAAATCTTTTTGCCAAGGAACCGGAAATCAAGAAAACCATTAAGGACATCGAGCAACGGCTCTCAATGATACGTCAGCGTTATGAAGACAAACGGACACGTATCGAGAAGAAATGCAAGGAAAAGGAAGAACGTCAGAAGAAAGTCATTTATGAACTGAAATATAGGAAAGAGGGATTGAACCTTTACCATCAGATGGTTGAGAATGAGCATTTGGTGCCTGACACCTTCCTCTCTGATGATAAGGCGATGAAGACGCAGCAGGATTGTCAGCAACTTTTAAGTCAACTTAGGGGTACTATCAACCAGAAGCGCGAATCAATAGACAAGCTTAAAGATATAGTTGTAGGTTTCAACCGCAACTTCAAGCCTCAAAATGCTTTCCATTTCAACACGATGCCGGTGACAGACAATGACTATCTGCAAATTGCGGTTGATTTGCAGGACTTCATGGACAATAATAAAATCGAGGAGTTCCGCAGGCGCACCAGTGAGCATTATAAAGATATTCTGGGACGTATCTCTACGGAAATCGGTTCACTGATGAAACGTCGGTCGGATGTAGATGGGGTGATACTTGACATCAATCGTGATTTTGTGGAAAAGAATTTCGCCGGAGTAATCAAGAGCATCGAACTGAGAGCGAATGAATCATCCGACAAACTTATGCAACTGCTTATGTCCATTCATGATTATACCGTAGAAAACGCTCTCTCTATGGGTGAACTCAATCTTTTTTCAAGCAACAATCGGGATGATGTGAACCGTAAAGTTGTGGATTATCTGAAAAGTCTGTCCCACCAGTTGCAGAACGAGCCCAATCGTCCATCGGTATCATTAGGTGATGCTTTTCGTTTGCAGTTCCGTGTGAAGGAGAACGACAATGACACGAATTGGGTGGAACGTATCAATAATGTAGGCTCGGATGGTACGGATATTCTGGTGAAAGCGATGGTCAATATCATGCTCATCAACGTATTCAAGAAAAAGGCTGCCCGGAAAAACGGTGATTTCATTGTGCACTGCATGATGGATGAAATAGGGCGCCTGCATCCCAACAATATCAAAGGCATTTTACAGTTTGCCAATTCACGCAATATCTATCTCATCAATAGTTCTCCAACGTCATATAATCCATACGACTACCGATATACCTATCTCTTGAGTAAACATGGGGTGAAAACGAGGGTGGACAAATTGTTGAAACGGACAACCAAATAGTTTGGATATATGGCAATAAGTGCGTCTATACAAGCGTTGCTGGCTGGCGAACAAGTCGCCGGTTCAAAGTTAAGCAGTAAGTTACGTGATGAACTGTTGGCGGAAGGACTGCTGTTGGTTGCATCGCATGGCTCAAGAAACTCCTATCGTGCCCGTGATACGGAGGCGTTGAAAAGATACCTTATTGATAAGGATGAGAGTTACCGTATGCTTGAAATAGATGTTTCAGATTCCCGTGCTTCCATGGCAGCAGAAACAGGAAACTCCAAACTTGCTATGGTTCGTTCTTGCCCGGGATTTCCAGTAAACAGTTATGAACCTATTGAGTGCTCTCTTGATGGAAAACCTTTTATGGTAAATCCGCAAGAAGGAAGTTTCCTTTTTGTCGCAGAATGGGAGATGTTTACAATTCCTGAAGATGTAGTGGTACTCGGTATCGAGAATATGGAAAATTTCAGGATGATTCGCAAACAAAGAACATTCTTTGAGAAATACCTCCAAACGCATCAGCTTTCAAATAGGGTGCTTTTTGTGTCCCGATATCCACAATCGACAGACCTAAGAAGATGGCTATGTGCTATTCCTAATCACTATCTCCATTTTGGTGATTTTGATTTGGCGGGAGTAAATATATTCCTCTTTGAATTTCAGCAATATTTGGGCAAGGAGCGTTCTTCATTTTTAATCCCGGACGATATTGAAACCCGTTTGAATTCAGGTTCCAGAAAAAGATACGATGAACAGTATTCCCGTTATAAAGGTATTACGTCAGATGTATGCGAATTACAGCAGTTAATTGACCTTATTTGCCAGAAGAGAAAAGCCTATGACCAGGAAGGTTATATATTGAAAGGTTGAAAAATGCCGGAAATGTTGCCGTAATTTGTCACAAATTATTGATGTTTTAATCCGATTGGTAACTTGTTGATTCTCAGTATGGCTAAATATGCCTGCATTCAGTACGGTACTGAATGAGGTTCACTACCGTACTGATTCGGCATACCGTTTGAATTGTCTGTTTTTTTTCAGTATCTGTAGGAAATGTACCGAATTAGGGCTTATTCGTTGGAAAAAGTGTGAATAAGTTGGAATCGCTACCGATATTCTGAATAAATATCTTGCAGCGTGTCGTAGAATCCCCAGCCGCAACCCGATACGCTATCAATAAGTTTTTCAATCCGCTTGTAATAATTAGCTAATAGTCCGTGGAGGAAGATAAAACGCATAGCTTTGTCGAAATTCCCCTCTAATGTGGCATAGAACTGCTCCCACATATCACCAAACTCAATCGTGTATTCACATCCTTGTTCGATATAGAATAACATCAAATCGGCCACAAAGGTGGGATCAGGCTTTAGCTTTTGGAAATCGGAAATAACCTTTCGGCATTTGGCGAATGAGGGCTTATCTGAGAATCCACGAGTCGGAAAGAATTCGTTTTGAATCGCTTTCTTACATTTCTCCAACTCTGCATCGCAATTTGGTTCAAGATAAAATTCCAAATACTCTTTTGCCTCTTTACGGGCATCGTACAATTCAAGGACGATGTCGGTTATCTGTTCTTTAGTAAGTGATAACAGGTGCTTCTTTAGTTTTGCTTTTGACATAATTGATTAGTTGTTATTCTCTTTATCATAAATTCTCTGACATCCCATGCTATTTATATAAATCAGGTCTTAAATTCATATTGTACTGTTTGATTTTTTCCTCCATAGGAGAGCCTGTGAGAACAATTTGATATGGATAAGCCTTCTCAAATGCCAGTCGCCCAGCATCGGTCATAAGCCCTTGGTCTTCAAGAGCGATGCAACGTTCCTTATTCAATTCTGTCCAATGGCTTCCTTTTCTACGAGGAGATAAACGCTGTGCAAGTCGTTCGTCAGGTAATTTCTTTACAGTTGAATCAATCCACCCGAAGCACAAGGCTTCTTCAACTACATCAATGTAAGGAACACATTCGTATGTCTGCCGCTTAGAGCGTGAAGTAATAACCCAGCACGATTTCTCGCGACTGTGGTTTTCCATTAGCCAATTTCTTAGTTCGCTACGCTTTGTGAATTCAAGTAGATTGATTATTTCCATGCTTAATCCTCCTGTTCGTAGTAATATGAATAGTCAATACCCTTCATAAAGGTTTCTCGGTCATTGATTTTGTCAGTCAATGCAGCTTGGAGAAGTTCTTTTATTCTTGTGGTATTGGCAACGCTTGTTTGCATAGCTTGGAGATAATCGTTTTTATTGACGAGACTCCAATCAATGCACTTTTGCTGACGCTTTTTTAGAATCAGGTCAAGCCAAATACGAGTTGAACGCCCATTGCCCTCACGGAACGGATGGGCGATATTCATTTCCACATACTTGTCTATAATTTGGTCAAATGAATCCTCTGGCATCTTCTCTATAGATTCAAGTGTTTGAGGAAGATATTGTACCATAGCGAACTGAAACCCTCCTTTTGCGATATTGACATTACGGATTTGTCCGGCAAACTCATACAAGCCGCCAAAGAGATAAGCGTGAATCTGTTGCAGACCTTTGACCGTACCTACCTCAATATTGTTTATCAGGCTGCTTTCAAACAGAGCGTATGCCTTTGACTTGCTCTTTCCATCAATAGTCTCATCGCTGTTTGTGAACCATTCCACAAAACGCATTGCTTTTGTATTTGGGAAACTCCTTGCAAGCTGGATTACGCCATCATTATCAAGCACATCTGTCAATCTTCTTTTGCCATCAGGTGCTGACAATTTCAACTGGTTAGTGGCACTAACCAGTTCGTTATTTTCTTTCTTTAGCTTAGTTTTCAGGTACTTCCAATAGTTCCTATTCTTTTGATAATCATCTTGGTCGTTCAATACTCCGACAATATCAAGTACAGAAAACCACCATTTGGAATTTTCTTCATCCCAAACCGCCCGCACCTCACGGTCATTATAGAATCTGATGGATATTTTGGTCATGTGCAATTGAGTTTTATACTTCCTTTTTTGTAATTTTCAAAATTAGAGTCCTAAAATTGGACTGAATATGAACTTCCGTCAAACCACAATTTAAAATGGCATTGGAAATGTTTGATAATTTATTAAATGGAGAATCTGATTCTGTTAAAACTCTGTTCCTTGGAATTTTATTGATAATGTTTCTTCCTGATACTGATTTTGTCATTGCCTCATTGATTGAAAAATAATAACCTTCATTTACTATATCATCAATTAAACCTAATGGACCACTATACCAATGGAATATTACATTTTTTATGGCATATTTTTTTAAAATATCCAAAACATCTTTTTCTGCTTTACGAGAATGCACACTTATTATTTTATTTGTACCCCGAATACATTGACAAATAAAGTCAAAACTACTAAGTTGAATGTCTTTGCTATCTATATAGTTTTTGCTAAAATCTAAACCGATTTCTCCAATGTATGATGTTTTTGAAATGAATTTTGGAAAATCTTTCAATTCTGATTGATGTGTTTGAGCGAATTGAGGATGAAATCCTAATGCCAATCGAGATTTCTTTAAATTATTAAAGTATGGAATCCCCATAGCAAAATGACTCGGCAAATTAGTCATGCCAAGAGTTATGTCGCCACTTCGTTCTTTTTCCATCAGATATGATTCTGGAGAAGGAAGCATATCAATATGACAATGCGTATCTATAATCATATTCCTGCTCTTATTTGTATTTCATTTGTAGCTTTTTTCTTAAGCCAATTGATAACTTGACCATACGAATGTAAGGCTAATGATGTGTATTCGTCTAACTCATGTTTTTCTATAATTCCGTTGAAGAATAGTTCTTGGCGAATTGTACGTTCATTCATTCTGTTTTTTAGAAAATACAGAAGAGCATTAAAATCCCTATTCCTTTTTTGATTCTTATTGTCAAGATTGAATTTAATGCCATGAAGAACATCTGTACCAAGTAATGTCTCATTATCCATACCTATAGTATCTAGTGCTACTCTTCTGTATAGGCATGGAAGACACATACCACAATGCTTGATTTTGGCATTGTGTATTTCTATTCCGTTTTTGTCCCAAAAAACATTGTGACCACGTTTTGCACAAGAACATGACAGATCAACTAGTGATTCCAAGATTGCTTTTTTCGATGTGTTTTGGCAACACTCTATGACCATGTCAGCTTTTGATTTTAAACGATATGGGTTAAATATTGGGTTTGGTATACCTATAGCATACAAGGCCTCTTGAATGCGCTTTATAAAAGTAGGATGCGTAGTTCGAGTACTGCAGGAACTTCTTCTTCCACTATCAAGAGGTATGTTTATTGATATAGTTCCATTCTCTGGAACTATCAATTGACATTGTGGGGATATTTTGTTTGCAACATATATACCCGCAGCAAAAAACAATAAGGAACGTGAACGGAATGTGCTCTCTGTTGGAGTTCTTTTAATATTCCATGAATTAGGTTTAAGTCCTGCATTTAACAATACTTGCTCGTATTTATTCGAAAAAATATTGTTTTCTCTGCAATATCCCAATATGCCTTTTTGGTCACTATGCTCTTTGCCTAATTCCATATGTGAAACAAGTAGTATCTTTTTATCAGCATCAAGAGTACTTGCTTCGTCTATAAATCCGATCAATGAGTCTAAACCTCCAGAAAATAATGCAACCTTTTCAAACAACAGAATATTATATTCCGTTACTTTTTTAGTTGGATTATAGGAGTACGGAGCCGCTTGAACAAAGTGAATATCCCAATTGTCACCAGTAAGGAAACTTATAGCACGGTTAAAAGCTTCACGTCCTTTATTCATATCGTCAAGATTGACAACTGGGATATCTAACAATATCAAATTTCGCTTCCATCCATCAATAGAATAAGATAAACGATGTACAGCTCTATCCACATTATATACAATCATGGATAAAACCAAAAAATCAAAAGCGACAGATGTTGTATCTCGTGAGAATGCCCATAATTGTTTGAGATTAAATTTGGTATCTACAGAACGAATTCGTCCGTCACTTCCTTGAAATGAAAGAGTAAAAGTACCAAAGATTTCACAGTTATCTGACGGAGTATAATTGATATTTATTCTTGTTTCCATATATCTAATATTTCTGATGTTAAAGAATCCAGATATTCTTTCCCTTCTAGACTATTGAAGTCGATTTGTCTTAGTTCTTTACTTAATTTCTCATCTAGTTCGTTATGAAGCCAACCTCTCATGTCCTTTTTTATTTCTTCAGGATTACTCCCTTTGTCAAATATGTGGCTTTGAAATAATTCTGCAGAATATTCCAGTATGTACTCAATCTCAAATGTTATAATCCATTCATGAAGCTCGTCATCTGTTGCATTCTGAAGTTTATCTTCAATTTCTTGTCCATCTTTACAATCTGACAAGATATCATTCAGCACTTTATCCATTGCATAAGTTGCTGCCGCATCATCCATTGTGGAATCATTGTCTCCAATAATCTCATGAAGAAGCAATTCCTTAAAATCCTGTGGCGTTTTGGGCTTTTGTGCATCAGGCAACTTGTCAATGCCCAAACTTAATATAAGACCGTATTGTTTAGCGTTATTTAAAACTGTAGTTAGCCCTCTGACAGCCTGTCCTCCAGCACGACCAAATGAACTGCCTCTGTGTCCTCCACGAGTTCTACCGCCTCTATATAATCCATTGCCAAGAGCTGTACCAAAATTCCCAAAGAATTTAGCATTTGTTGCAGACTTATTATCTGTTCCATTTGTTAAACTCGTCATGGCTCGTTTTGCAGCAGACCAATTAGGAGTAGATTTTAAATTATGTGATTGTGATGTACCCATATTTATTATTTTCGCATTTTTCGTTCAATAGCATTTTTCAAAGGATTTCCTTTGGGCAATGTTTCTATGTAATTATGTATCTCATCGTTTAATGGAAGCATTCTAGCAAAAAACACATCAGCTTTTGTATCTATACTGTCTGTCTTTATATTGTTAAACAATAATTTTAACCTGTCTATTTTGTCACAGATTAATAAATTATTCTCATCGCAATTAAGTATTCTCCAACAATTTTCCGACTTCGGGTCTTTTTTTAGGCTATCATTAATCAAGCGAATAATCATGTCTTTTTCTGAGTCATCACAAGTATTAATAATTCCTGGCAAGTCTCGCTTCATCGTAACATTTGCTTGTAAAGTACATAATCTTCGGAATAATAACATGACTTTGTTTGTGACTAACGACGCAATTGGCTTTTCATTTTTCAATGCATCTCGTGCTACCCAAAAGTAGTTTTGTAGATTTATGTTTTTTAATGACGGATCTGAGCTTAGCCATTGCCTTAAATAGTCTGACGACCAGTTGTCTTTCCATTGTGGATTTTGAATGCCATTTTCAGTCTTTGCTTCTTGCTCAACATCATCCAATGGCAAAACGCCTCCATTAGCATTTTGAAGTTTATAAAGTTCTTCAAAACGAGAATTATACAGGGTATTGTACTCCAATACCATAAGCTTGGTTAATACTTCAGGAAGTATATCTGTAAACCCTGCTACCTCCGCTAACTCTTGGCGCACATATAAGGTATTTAGAAAACGTTTTAGCTGCCTTGGATTACCATTTAAAAAACGCTTAATAAGAGGTACGGTTGGCAAACGATATTCTACTGCATGAAAGTCTATGTTTTTATTTTGGGGGACATTTGCTTTGATGTCATCTATATTATATTTGGAATGCTTGTCTGTTTTTCTGAACTCTAAATATTTCTGATGTACTTCATTAAAATGTATATTAGTTAAATGATTTTTGCATAAAAGAAGTGTGATATAAGTCTCTTGCTCGTTGTCCGACAAACGTGGCAGTTTATATGGCAATTGGATGAGCTTTTCCAGATAGTCTGAAAATGGACTGGATATATCTTCTTTCTTCATTGGGATAGGATAATGCTGGCTAATAGCATATTCAATAATACGTTCATCTGCACCTATGATAAATGCAGTTTTATTCACATTTACAAACAACTTGACTGCTTCCAAGCAACCAATAATTCTTTTAGGATCACATCTGTCCAAATCATCAACATAGACAATAACAGCCTTATAACCTATATCATCAACCAATTTCTCAAAGAGTTCCCTAAACGTTGCGATAAATTTAGATGTATTACCTTTGGTCACATCATCAAGTAGATTTTGGTAGTTGTCATTATCTGTTATTTTATCAAGGTCTTCCTTTGTAGGCAGCCATTTCTTCAGCCAATCAGGAGTGAGATTGTCATAGGCCTTCTTCAGGATAAATACGCCTGCTTTCAAAAAGTCAATTCGCTTAAGAAAATCATCAGCTCGTTCAAATACATCTTTTCGCTTATTTATGTCTTTGTTAATTGCTTCCAATATACTTTCTATCATTGTCAGCTTTGTCGAGTCATAGCTCTCAAACTGCCAACTATTAAAATAGATTTGAAGTATCATCTTATGATGCTCATTTAGTGGAGATTTCTCCCATTCTTTCAAAGACTGTTGAAGTAAGAGCATCAAACTGCTTTTACCAGACCCCCAATTTCCAAATACTCCTATGGATATTGGCAACATTGCATCATTCAAAATTATCTTTTTAAGTAGATCTGCATGAACCTGGTAGCCAAGCAAATCTTGCGTTGTTTCATTATCTTGCCACATTTTTTCTTAATAATTTAATGCAATTAAATTGGTTATATTAAATGTGTAACATTTATTTTCTTATACTTTTTGCCCATACCAAGAGCGAAAGCCATTTGGTCTTTGATAATCAATTCTCCTTTCTGAAGCCCTGCAATGGCAGTACGGATTTCTTGAAGTTCGTTTCCGCTTACCCCAAACAAATCCTTGATAACCTTGTCGTCAATAGTTTGCTGTTTCATGATAAGCGGATATTGAGCATTGGCATAGAAGTCAAATCCTTTGCTCTTGAAACTACTCATATTCTGTGTGGCAAGAATGATGCTTAAACCTTTGTTTCGACCTACGGCAATCAGATTGCGCAACGGACGGTTGTCAAAGTCAAGCATATAGTGAGCCTCGTCTATGATGGAGAAATGGCGAATTTGAACAACCTCGTCGTTTGTAGCTTGCTTTTCTAACTGCTCATAAATGTTATTTAGCTTAGAAATTAAGAAGTACACGATTGCTTTGGCAATAGGCCCATCCTTGGGATAGCCATCCATCTTGATGATGTAGCAATCGCCAATCAAATCAGCCTTGTCTTCTTCCTCAAATATATTAGCACGTACCAACTGTTTGAGTACGGATGAAATAGTATCATCTTTGGATGAATCGGCCATTTTTGCTTGGTATTCCTCCAGCATTTTGGAAAAAGTTATCGGTGCTCCATCCGTTTCTTTATAGGCTTCTACAATTGCCTCACTCAACCTATTGGTCATATTTGCACTTGCTGATACTCTGTCAATAGAGCAGAGGGCAGAAGCCATTTCAGATGAATAGAGATTAATTTCGTTGATGGGTCGTCCGGAAAAATCCTTAAACGGAGTGAAGGGAAGCGGATGCTCAATAGGGTCAAGTATGCAACTGCGATCTACATCAAAGTGGGACAGCCAATGATTGTTTTGAATATCGCTAAACTCTCCTTTATAGTCGAACAACAGGAAATTAACAGGATATTGCGATTCGGAAGACAATACCCTGAATTGCTGCATCAGCACAGCTAACAAGTTCGTCTTTCCTGACCCGGTAGCTCCGGCTATGATGATTTGAGAGTTGGTAATATTGCGACTGTTGATGTCAAGGTTCGCTTCCATTTCCTCGTCGCCATAATTACCAATAAGCAGGTTAAGCACCGGAATATCTTTTGCCATAGCCACTTTGTTACCCATAGAATATAGGTATGTATCCAAATTGTTTTCTCTCATCAAGTAATCACGGCCGCGAAGCATTTCCGCAGCGATGATACGCGAAAGGGTGGCATTTTGTGTCCAGTCAATATTCAGGTTTGAATATCGCAATTTCAAAAGAGATGAATATAGGGTTGACAAGTCATGCATGGTGAAGAAGCTGGGTACAATACGTGCAGAACTTGTTGAAAGTTGGATGTCCTTAAAATCCTCTTCTTTTCGTTCGGCAGAAATGCTTAATCCCACAATGAAACAGATTCTCATTACTTTATTGAGAGTAAGGCTTACACGCTTCTCTCTATCCACAATGCGAGACAGATTGATTTTATTCTCCATTAAATCTTTGACCGGACTTATTTCATCCAGCAGACCTTCCATTTGGCGTGTATTTGAAAAATTGATGATACCCATGTCTTTATTACTGATTAAGCGTGATACCAAAATAGCCTTCATCTATGGTTGTTCGTTGCTCTTCCACATTTCTATGCAGAGTGTAGGTCTTTGAGATGAATGGCTCTAATTTCACATAGTCACTGTCCGTCCTGATTTCCGAAGTGGTACACAACAGGATGGTCTGTTCGGCAAGCTGTGGGAAATACTCTTCCATAAGAGCGTCACGGCTTTCATTATCAAGTACACCCATTACCGTGTCTATCATCACCGGTGGATTATAGTCGCCCAAATTGCGAAGCACTTTCAAAAGGACTTGAATGAATATCTGCTTGGATGCAGCGTTCAATTGATTCAAGTAGATTTCATTACCTGCCGTATGGTACATTTTAATGTTGAAATTTTCCATGCTGTCGGATAATTCAACACGCCCCACATGTCCTTTATAGGAAACAAGCAACTTGTTGAGCTGTTCCTGCATTTCCGTTTCAATCTGCGCTTTTTTCTTTTTCAAAAGCATATCAGCCACCTTGTCGAAGAATGGGCGAAGTTTCATCAATGTGTCATACTTCAAATCTGGCTCCTGCTGTATCTGTACATCGTATTGATGGATGCGCTTCTCCAAACGTTGGATTTCACCTTTCAAGTTGCCTTCCTGCGTTTTCAGCTTTTCAATATTGCGTTTGGCTTCCTCGTAATTGGCTATCAACATACTGTTTCCACCGGAACGGGTCTGTTCCAATGTACGTTTTTCAGATTTCAAATTATCTATATTCGCCAAATGAACCTCTAATTCCTGCCTCTTCCTGTCAATAGATACAAACTGGTTATGACCGCCTTTGCCGGGCAGTTCACGAAGAGCTGTTATTTCCGAATCGTCTAAATAATCGTATGGATCATCTGTATTGGTAGCATTCTGTAATGCAACCATGTGTGCCACTACATTTTCCTCATCCACCTCATGGCTGCATAGGGACAGTTCTTTCAGATATTCTATAATTTTGGAGGTAACGTCACGTAAAGTTTCTATCGGATAGGCACCAGTATTCTGTTTTTGTAGTTGCTCTTTTACACGGAGAAGATTGTTGATTTCTTGTGACAGGTTTGAAGCCAGTTTAGGCAGGAATACATTGATTTCTATATTCTCAACAAACGATTTCAAGGTCTCGGCATAATTTACAGCTTCGTCTGTGATGTTTTTTATTTTGCCGTCAAGATCTTGTATGCGTTTGTTCAGATTGGCAGTTTGTTGCGCTCCCTCTTTAGCCCGTTGGTATTCTTCTTCTACCGAAGCCATATACTTGTACAGTCTGTCCTGTTCGGCAAGACAGCCGTTAAGCTCACTTATCAGTTGTTCTTTCTGACTGCACAAAGCATTATATTCCTTTGCCTCTTTCTCGGCTTCCAAGCGTTGTTGCGCCCATTCCTGCTGGAGTTTTTCAGATGCGTGCTTTAGTTGCAGATATTTTTTGAAACCAAGTACATTTTCAAAGTTATCGCGGATTGTTTGCTGAAAGACATTCTTTTTCAGCAGTTCACTCGATTGCATAGCATCAAACAAAAAGTATTGGCTCAGTTCCTGTGGCAGATTAGCCTTGATAATCTTGTTTATCTCCTGCTCTGCACGTACTCTGTCTTTGGCAGCAGTCATGGTACCATACACATACATATTGCCGTTCATGTTGAGAGAAACGCTTTCGAGAGGTCTTCCTTGGGGATTGAGCACGTATGTTCTTTTCAAAATGTATTTTTGCTGTTGTCCCAACACTTTACCCACAAATGTTATTTGCAGACTTATCTCTGGTTTTGCCGTGTTAATGGCACCTTGATTGAGCAATTCCATGAAATGCTCCTTGTTTTCTATCTTCAATCCGTACAAAGCTCCGCTGATGGCTTCAAACAGAGTTGTCTTACCACCACCATTCGCTCCTCCGATAAGGATGATAGGTCGGTCATCATCTACTGTCAAATCAAGGTCGAGTGACAGGTAGGTTTTATAGTTGCTGATTCTTATTTTCTGTATGAGCATGGCACCTGTTTTTTATTGATGTATTTTCTGAATGGCATTACGGATAATATCTTCCGTATCGCTGTCGCTCATTTCTATCATATCTACTTTCTTGGCGTGATAGGCTTTCAGTATATCTTCACTAAGCCAGTCGAAGTCAATCTCTTCTTTTTCGCAGATTGCCTCTATCATAGCCAAGTCATCCTTGCGGATGCCATAGTGTACAAATTTGGGGTCTATTCCTTTTGCCATAATTTATGCGTTTTGAGGGTAGAAACAATTCCAGTTCAGTGTATCAGTTGTATTCTCGATAGGGAGAGGAGAGTACAACCAGTTTTCGCCTTTTTGTATGATGATACCACCGTAAAGCGGTGTTTCATTTGTAGAGTTCTCTTTGATATACTCCAACAGGGCATTGTGCTTTTCGGGTGCAAGCAAATCACTATCTATACTTTTTGTGTCAAACAGATATACATGACCGCTTTTCATGCGGACTACAAAGTCCACGTAAAACAAGGATTTAGCACCGCCTTCACTTTGACTGTACTCAATAGCATAATGCTGTTTGCCTTTGTCTCCGTTTTTATACCACCAATCTATGTATTCTTTGTTCTCTTCCAAATATGCCACAAAATTCTTTTCCGGATTTGAAGCCTGATTAAGTTGAACAAAGGGAAGTAGGGCATGGTTTCCTACTTCTTCTATGTGATTGGTTTCGCTGTCGTATATTCTTTCTTCCGGCACTTCCCAGTTATATTTCTTAAACTCTCTTGTTGCTTCCGATATTTTCTTTGCCGCATTACGTTTACGGAGATATTTCTCTAACGCAGTGTCAATGATGCGGTCGAATTTCGGACGGTTCTGATGGTACAGCACAACCTTTTTGGCATCTGTATCGAAGATGCCGAAGAAGTCAGCAATGATTTCCAAAAGGTAAGATGCTATCTTGTCGGCACGTCCTTTACTTTCAAATTGATGACCTTTGGTAGAGATATAAGCCATGAACACACGGTCTATCTCCGTTGCTTTTCTTGCATACTTGATTGTATCTACATTTATGGTCTGCTCCTCGTTTTGGAAATGTACATCTTGTGGTATTTCCACATTGATGTTTTTCACATCTAATCGCAAGGAGTTAGCCACTTTCTTACGATTCTCGTTTATCTGCAATTCCTCACTGTCGGGCAAATCTCCATCCTCATAGTCGTTATCCAAACGGGCAAGTTCTTCAAGAGAGAACAGCATTTGTCCGTGTTCGAAGTTCCAGAAATGAGTTGCTTCATCGTAAAGGATTTTCTTGAAATCGGGTCCCAAATAGTTGCGTTCTACATTCGGACGTTCTGAATAACTTGCAGGCAACCATATATTGTTCAGTTTCTCTCTGCGGTGAGCCGTCAGAGTGTTGTTCAGGATATATCCGGCATCGGCTGTTACTATTTGAATCTTATCCTTTGCAATGTCTGTAAACACATAACCCACATTCAGCAGATCCTTGGGATAGTGTTTCTGCTCCGGCATACGCATAATACGGCCAACGGTTTGTATAGTAAACTGGTCACTTTGCAGTTTTCGGAATATCAACAACACGGCAGCACGAGGGCAATCCCATCCAAGGGCAATGGCTTCTTTGAACAGAAGTACCTCGGTCATATTATCCGGCTTTTCTAAATCGGTCAGATTCTCCTTTTCACCAGAGAGCCATATTGCCAAACGATGATTGGCAGTAGTGATACCATTCATCACTTCAAGATACTGTTTTACTTGCTCGGCAATGGCGGTATCGTCCGCTGTCATAGACTCTTTAGTGTCATTGGGAAGCTGGATAAGCAAAAGCGGATTGATATTCGCACCTAATGCTTTATATGCTTCGGCCATCTGGTTACGCTTTTCCAATGCTGCTTTAATAAGATTGGCATTAAGCTCCAGCTCATCACTGAAGTTGAGTTCTATCTCCGGATTGAGCACCACCTCTTTCTTAATCATCTCGGCAGCGATGACATCTTGGCGATACACCGTCACTTTCTCTTTTGGATTGCTGGTTTTAGGTGTGGCTGAAATACGGATTTCCACCGCAGGGTTTATCTTGTCGAGCACTGCTGCCGATTTGTCGGCTGTCTTGCTCCAGAACATGTGTTCCTCGTCGATTATGGCAACGATTGGCAATCCGAACTCTTCTTTGGTTCGGTCGGTTATTTCGTAGAGCGAAAGCGAGGTGTCGCCCTCACGCACCATCACGTTGGTCTCTTTGTTTACGCTTTCCCAGTTTACAAAGAGTATTTCGCCGGGGCGGATGCCTTCGTTTTGGTCTATTTCATCGAACATCACGGGGCGCAGAGTACGTGTTTCGTCAAAAGCATCTTTCAGCTTTTCATAGCTTTGCAGATGCAGCTTTCGAGGGGCGAACCAGATGAATGCTACCTCCTGATAACGACTGTCACCGCGCTCGCGCAGTTCGTCTATAAGTCCGGCAAGCATTTGGCAAGCCATAACAGTTTTACCGGCACCGGTTGTTGCCTCAAACACCAATTTGTTACGATGGCCACCGAGATTAAGCAGACGGATAGTCTTGTCCACCAACTCGGTTACGGCTTTTTGTTGATATGCTAAGTTTTTCATTGCTTTCCTCCTTTTCTGCTGTCTTGGTTCTTTTGCTCAACTTCTTTCATCTCCAAAAGGAAACGGTCGTAATCTGACATGAACAACTGATCTTGAATGATACGATACTTCTCGAATTCCGTTTCGGCGTGTAATCTTGCAATTTCGTCTGTAACTCGTCCAGCATCTTTTAGCAGGCCGTATTCAAAAAGATTGATAAAACTATTCAAGCGTTGTTCCCAGTCTGCCATTGTCAAAGGAATATGGCGCATGGTCATCGTTTCGGCAAAGTCAAGATAAGCCGTTACCATACGTTCTAATTGTCCTAATTCGGTATCTGAAAGATAGTTCTTTGCTATCACTACATCGCTTTTCCGTATTTTCCCGTCCGGAGCATCAGCCCAAGTGGTCAATCCCATGTGTTCTTTGTCCGCATCAGCGCGCTCTACAATCAGTTCGGCAGCGGTGTGGCCATGTACGGCATAGTGCATCTTGTTCTGTACTGTGGCATAGAAACGGCGTGTTGCCAATGCGGTTTTGTCGTAATCAACAGCTGTGGCATACAGGTCAGTTATTTTTTGGTAAAACAACCTCTCGCTGGAACGTATTTCGCGGATGCGTTCCAGTTGTTCGTCGAAGTATTTGTCTGTCAGGAATGTTCCCCTTTTCAGCCTTTCCGAATCCATTACCCATCCTTTGATGGTATATTCCTTGGCAATGCCATTTACCCATTTTCTGAATTGTACGGCTTTCTCTGAGTTTACCTTGAAACCTACGGCAATAATCATCTCTAAAGAGTAGTGGTTCGTATTATAATGCTTGCCGTCAGGAGCAGTTATTAGAAATTTTCTAATAACTGATTTTTCTTGTAACTCGCTATCTGACAATATCTTTTTTATATGATAATATATGGTAGGTACTTCAACATCATACAAAGTCGCCATCAGCTTCTGTGAGAGCCAGATATTTTCATCTTCATAACGTATTTCTATCTGCTGTTCGTCATCGCCTACACAAGCTATGTAATTTAAGTATTCCGCAGCACTGCTTCGCACGGATACTTGTTCCTTTTTCTTTTTATTTTTGCCCTGCTCGTTCATTGCTCGTCCTCCTATTCGTCAAAGTGAAGTATACCGTCAAATATTTTGTCGGCATTGTCAGTAGCGTTGTTCTCTTGTTCAAAAGCGACATCTTTTTTCTTTGGCAGGATACGTTTATAGGCGTTGTATATGGCTTGGGGCAGGGCGCAAAGTTCCACTTTGTCTGCCACTTCTTCAAACTCACCCTCCCATGGGTCTTCGCTGGGTGAGAATACATATACCTTCATCTTGCCCTCATAGTCAGCACGAAGGATGAGTTCCACCAACTGCCCTACGGCTTCCTCGCGATAGATAACCATCATGCGCTTTGTGCCATTGTAGAAATAGCGGAACACGTTGGCGTATGTCTTTTGCCCGGCAAACTCCGATTGCTCGGTATATAGGTCTTCCTTGATACAGAGCATATCGGTGGAGAGCGACATCAGTTTGCGCATATTGCGCATTGAGCGGTTTCTACCTACAAAATCGGTACGATAGTAGTGGAGGGTATTTGCTGTAAGTCCTTCCACAGCTTCGCCTTTGGGTGTAGTATAACCGTTGATAACTCGCTTGTTGCGCTCGTAGGTCACTTCTTCGCAGATATTGTTTTCATTGTTGGTAACGAGGATGCACTTGCGGTGTCCGCCATCTTCTGAGTTCAACTGCATAGTAGCGTGAAGGGTTGTGCCACTGCCAGCAAAGAAGTCGAGAATGTTTGCCGTTCTATTATTGATTAGTTTAATAAACAATAAAATTAAATCTAATGGTTTTGCATAGTTAAAAGCCTTAGAATTAAATATTGATTTAATATCATTAGCGGCATCAGCATTGAGTACACCAGTTATGAGATTTTTATATGGCACAGACTTCTCAATTATATGTCCTTCGTTATCTACATTGAGGTATATTTTATACTTTACTGCCCATCCACTACCTTTTTTCTTTGTAGGAACAATTTCAATAAACTTATTATCTATACCCCATTTTACCTTTTCTTTACTCCATTTCCATGTCCAACCGTCATTCATAAAAGAAGTCCGTCCATTTGGATATATCATAGTTCCGTCTGGGGCCTTAATGCCATAATTCAATCCATCACTATATTGAATACTTCCTCTATCCAATGAATCATAATAAAAGGGGCCTCTCTCTTCTATATATTCATCTTTATATCTGTATCTTTTAACATCAAAAGCCTCTTTATTATAGTTAAATATCGTTTTGGCCAAAACAGGATTTTGACAATAAACAAGTATGTATTCTGTAATAGTTGCTATACCGTTGGCATCGGCTGCACCTGTTTTTTTTTGCCAAATAAGATTTGAAATTAATTTATCGTAACCAAACACCTCATCACATAGCAATTTCAATTGCGCCTGTTCGTTATCATCAATAGAAATGAATATCACACCTCTGTCAGAAAGCAATTGCTTGGCAATGCGCAGACGCTTATTCATAAAGGACAACCATTTGGAATGGCGATAAGAATCTTCTTTATCCACATAGTGGTCGTTATAGACGAAATCCTTGTTGCCAGTATTATAAGGCGGATCGATATAGATAACATCAATCTTCCCTTCGTGGGTATAAGCAAGGGCTGTGAGGGCTTCGAGGTTGTCTCCCTCTATGAGTATATGATTGGGGGCATCGGCTTCTTGGCTTATAATCGCCTTTGATGTGTCTTCAATAAGTACGGGCAGTTCATCACGCAGGCGCTCCTCCACATCCTCGGGTTTGTCTTCCCACACCAATCCGTATTTCTTTTGTTTGCGAAGCAGCCCCAATAGCTCTGACTTTTCTTCGTTGGTCAGTCCATCAAGCTGCAATATCTTGGTATATAATTCTTTCTTGTCCATGATTGTATTGTTTCCTAGTTGGTGTACTTATTTGACTAACCTCACCGTTTGGATATTTTCATCTAAAGAGGAGTTCAAAAGTTCTTTTACATCCACCTCCAAGACATTAGCTATCTGCAGCAATGTTTCAAGTCCCGGTTGAGAGGTATTCGTACACCATTTTGAAACCGTAGCCGGATCTTTTCTCAATTGCTCGGCCAGCCATTTGTTGGTTCGTTTCTTCTCAACGAGAACCACTTTGATTCGATTTATATCTTTCGTAGCTTCCATTTTGGATTGTATTATTCACCTTGTTATGCAAAAGTAATGAATTTATTTCATTCAAGTATCATTCAAATAATATGATTTTCCATTAAAATTGCGGATTAGTTCAAGAAAAATCACAAAACAGAAGTTTACAATAATTGTTTTCTGTATCTTTGCCTTGAACTAATTGGATTTATTTGACAATATGGGAACACATACATTGGATAATTTTCATGAGGACTTTGAAGCAGGCCGTTGGAAGGTTCGAAAATTTGTATTGCCAAATGCATCCGATTATCTTTGGGACATAGAGAATATCACATGGGCTCAAATAGGATTAATTGATGCTTTTGGAGCAAATAGATTTTTTGATGAAGCTTCCCAAATGATCGCCAATTCAATATTCCTTTTTCAGAAAGGATTTTTTGATGTTGCGTTTTATTCATTACGCCAATCCATCGAGCTTTCAATAGGCACACTGTATCTAACAGCGAATCCTGAAAAAATGAAAGAGTGGAAGAAATTAGAGCCTGGTTTTGAATCTGGTAAAATGGCTAACTTTCTGAAAGAACATGAACCGGTCTTCAAAGAAATAAGAGCCAAAATACCTGCTTTCTTTGATAACATACGTGCTGTCCAGAAAAAGACAAATAAATACGTGCATAAACAAGGCTATTCATCTTTTTATACAACACAACGATATTCTTGGTCGGATCACCGTGAAAACAAAGTCTATCTTAAAATAGTTTCAGATTTTGAAGAAACTTTGAAAGTGGCGATTGGTGCTGTTGCCATGTATCGTTTGGCAATCGATCCTCTACCAATTATACTAATGGATGAAGAGTTGATGATGCGTTCCGGAGATTTTGTAACGGAACCTTATTCAGAAGAATTTGTAAACAAATACATAGGTTCAGAAAATATCGAATTATACAAGCAAACCGATATTTATCAGGGATTTAAAGAGAGTATAATGTCTCATGAAAAACAAAATGAGGCAGTTTTTAACATTATCCATTGGCAAATAATAGACCGCGGCAAATTTGAAGAGATAACCAAACAAATACATTTACTGTCGTATACGGATAGATTAGCAGTAGTTATAATGATGGCATCTGTGAAAATTCCGCAAGTGTATATTGATGGTTGCTTCCATTACACTTCTGATGTTAAGGCGACACATACAGACACTGTTATTGGTACTTCGTTTTATGAAGAATTTTTCGCTAATAAAGGCAACAACAATTTTAATATCCCATTCAAAAATAGCTCGTATATTTCGAGAATTAGAATTTGCGATAAATACTCCTACATAGAAACTAATACATTACTTGACGATTCGGAAGTTGCCATATTGAACCACATTGCTAAGATATTTGAAGAGGCATATCTTAAACAAGAGAAAGAGTTGAAGCAATGGCTTGAGAACCATAAGTAACAACACTGGAACTAATTTTTAATAGCGAAAAAGGAGAGGAAAACTTCCCCTCCTTACTTCCAAATCTTGTCTCAAACATTCAAATCTTTCAGTGCCAGTGCATAATTGTGTCCAAAAAACTCTTTCTTGATGAGTTTCAAACCGAGTGTATGGTAATACCTGTACCCATCTCCTTCAGTGCAGAGGTATTTGTAACCGTAATGTGGCATGTACTCTTTGAAGAAACGAGCCAAGTCTTTCAGGTTCTCATCTTGCTTCTTCTTGAAGTTGCTGCGCACGATGATGATAGACCAGTCGGGGAAATTGCCTACACCTCCGCTGTACTCCCAAAAGCGGATGTAGAGATCCAACTCACGCTCACTGACACTTACACAGATGCCATTAGCATTTCTCATAACACTACAGCTACCTCTGTAGCCGAATTTCTCACACAGATAGAGATTGAAATCTGCAATCAAATCATTGTACATCATAAATAATTGAATTTAAGAAGTTAATAAATAATGAATTATAAATGGAAGCCTCGCTTGCGCTTAGCCTTTTTCTTTTTCATCAGGCGATTGAACTCTGCTTCTTCTACGGCTGTAGCATCGTAAGAAGGACCACCGTTTAACAGACCAAGACTAATGCTTGAACAATCACCGGAGTGGGAAACGGTTTGTTGCACTTCTTCTTCCTTATGATTGAACTCTTGTTTGCGGTATTCAAATGAAGAGTCAAAAGCATTTTGCTCCAGCCTGTTGTCGATATTCATGTAACTGAACTCTCGGCTGATTTTTGATCCAGAGAAAGAAAAACCGTTATACTCAAACTTGACACCCTGTATTTCTCGTGTAGTTCGACAGACCTTGAACTTCATATCAATGTCTCGGTCAGCAAGAGCATCTTTCAGCCCGTTCCAAGTCGTAGCATTGGGCAGTTCCTCTTTCAACGCTTTGTATATCTCATGCTTTGCTCGGTCGTATGGGCGAAGTCGTTCCTCCTTGATGTGGTCTTTGCCGTTGGCGAAGTACAATCTATATTTAGCCGTCAGCATCTTACAGGCTTTCTCGTTTCTGCGGAAGTCATTCTTGTCGCTAATCGTCTTGCCATCATTGTCCACCCGATTAAAGACGATATGGCAATGCGGATGTTCCCGGTCGATGTGTCGGGCAATGATGAACTGCGTGTTCTCAATCCCCATCAGTTTCATATAGTCGTGAGCGATTTGCAACATCAGCGTATCATCATGTTTCAAGCGTTCGCTATCTTCCGGTGAGAAGTTGAGCGAGGTATGTCCGACAATATTCTTTACCTTATCATTGAGCAATGATTGTAGCTCAAATTGCTCTGCCACCTGTTCGGGTGTACCATTCACTCCGACCGCTTCCAGTAATTTAGATTTCTCTTCTTTCAGAACATAGCAGACACATCCTCCGAATGATGTTCCTTTCGTTTGTTTACCTATCATCTTTCAGTCGTCTTATAAGTTGGTTAATACGTTCAGTCATCTCCTCGCATCGCTTGGCAACGGCAGAAAACCCATATGCGTTGGCCTGCCTCGCCAACTGGTTGAGATTGGTGCTTTCGCCAATCAACTGTCGGATGATGTAGATATGCTCTTGTGAAATCCGTTCACGTACCGAACCGTTCTCGATGAACGAGCGGATGACCTCACTTTGATTCCGTTTTGTCCGTCTGCAAATTGCACCGAGTAATGTGTACTGCATATCTGTCAGACGGAGCGTTATCGTATATTTCTTTTCCATTTTGATTCTGCTTTTTAGTGAATAATTTGTGACCGTCGGGAGCTGTCTCCTCAGACTTTTTGAGGAGCAAGTGGTCGGGGAATGTAATACACCGACATTAACTTGCTACAGTAAAAAAGTCTCCATTTTCTCCCTTTTAGTCATAGTCTGAAACCTCGTTTCTTGGGTGGTGAAACTTTCGGTTGAGGGATGCCTCGCTGCACACTGACGAGCTTCAAATCGAGTGCGCCTATCAGTATTTTCAATGCGGGATTCTTCCTTATCATCTGTTGAAGTACGGCTTCGTCTGGCTTCACTTTGAGCAGATAATCGGCAATATCGAATCCCTCTTTCCGTTCAGCTTCGCTGGCGTTGGCCTCTAGATAATCGAACATCTGCACTTCAATTCCGTAGCTTTTCATCAGTCCGATTTTACTCTGCCAATAGTCGGTTGCACCTAAGTCGGGGAACAGGACAACGTTTCTTCCCGCCAACACGGATAGGCTGTTGGCATTAAAACAACCGTTCTTGCCACCCGAGGCAATCCATAGAAATTGGGATAGGTAATAGGATGCGATAAGGGCTGTCTTTTCGCTTTCGACCAGTGCAACAGGTCGGCATTTATTCTCGGAAAGCAGATGCTCACCAAAGAAGCATTGCCTCAGATTATAGTCGCCTTTGTGTAGTACGGAGTGTACCCACGTAACATGATTGTATGGTTCTTTTACTCGCTTACCTGTTTCGGGATTGTAAAGCATTATCTTACCTGTGCGAACTTTGTTCTGATTATCCGTCTGCCAGAATACGGTTGCACCGTCCCAATGCTTGGATGTACCCACCTTGTACTTCTTCATGAGTTTCAATGTTTCGGTCTCTCCGAACTGAGCGGATAGGAATTGGAACAATTTGTTCGACGGATAGCCTCGTAATGATTGGTTGACTATATCCAAATCAATGTAAGAGGTAGCTCTCGGTTGAGCCTCTTTAATAGGCGTGTAATTCCAGAAATCCCTCTCTGAGAACTTTTCTTTTTCTTCCGGGTTCTGCTCAAAGTAATCACGAGGCGTGAAGTGGTAACCGCATTTCTGTTCGTGGTCACAACGCCCCACGTACTCGGGGAACTGAATTTGCTTCTCCGTATCAATATACTTGGAGAAACATCTTTGGCGGTGGCAGTTCGGGCAAGTGTGCCGGGTGCTAACACCTTTGTATGGTTCTAATATGAATCTATGTGTACTCATTGTATGTTTTTTTTGTGTGGCATTTTTGTCGTTATTGTCGTTTTCGTTTGGAAAGTGTCAAAACCGACAAAAATGTCACGGGTTTATTTTTGAATATTCTCCATGCTTCTCTTTACGGAACAATGTCCCAATGTTGTCATTGAGAAAGCGTTGAAGTGTCCGCTCCTTCATTCCGTTCTGCTCGGCCAACTCTATCGCATGGGAAGTTGTGAAAGATGGAGGCAGCAGATTGACTATCGTCTGTTGCTGGCTGGTGAGGGTGTTCTCATTGAGGATGTTCTGTACGCCCAAAGCGGAATCCTTGAAATACTCCGTCAGTTTGATGGCTCGCTCTACCGTCAACAAGTCAATATGTGTTTTGTCACACTCTCCACAAGTCCATCGTGCCAGTTGGATAATCAGGCAGAAGCGTATGATGTATATCTCTAACTTGCAGTAGATACTTACGATGGTGTCGTTGGTCTCTCGGTCGCATAACTCGGAGAAATGGTGCTGCCAGTCGTAAAGCCTTCTCTTTGCTTCCTCTGTGAACAGAAGAATATGCGGTTCAATCTCTCCAAATTCATTGAGTGGACACTCTTGTTGTATCAGTCTGCCAATGATGGCATTCCATTCCTCTTCGATGTTCTCCGGCAACTCCTTGTCGTTCCAGCGTGCTTTCTGTTGCAGATTGGGCATCACGAACAGAATACGGTCGATGAATCCATTGCTGGAGCGTTCACCTTTTGCCAACTCGTTCAGAATTTTCTTTTGGATAGTGCCAATGACTGATATATACGGACGCTTGATAAAGATGGAACTCTTGGCATTCTTGCGGTCGGATATAGTTGTCTTGGCACTGAATACCGATAGCCAGAACTGTTCTTCCGAACCGTTATTGTAACGGTTGAAGTTCTTGAACCAAGCGGATAGTTCATCAGCCCACAAACACAATCCCCGTTTGTTTTGCGCATGAATGAGGCTCAAACCTTCGGGTGTTACATCCGATACCAAGAAGCGTTTGCGGATAGGTTCTTGTGGAAATTGCTCCCCACCACTTTCCGCACGTTCCTTCCGGCTCATACTCATCTGCTCATCATACTTTGCAAGTGCCTTTTCAAACACTTGGTTTTGCTGGTAGTCATAATCAAGATAGGGCTTCATGGCAAAACTGAGAGGATGACTTTTGTTTGCTCCAGGTCTTCCAATCAATGCCATGTACAGGATAGGGCTTTCTATCCAGCCTTGTTTGATTTGGGCAAGGTGCGTGTTCCCGATGCCAACCGCTATTGCTGTAAGGATTGCTGCGGCTATATAGTCGGTAGGATAATTGTGACATTCATGCACTTCATGGATGATGCGTTGAATCTGAGTAGGGAATATGCTGATGGGAAATTCTGTACCAGCCAACCTTGTACTCAAATCGATCGCTTCATCAATGATAGATACCGGATTGATAGAAGTTGTATTCATAAACCAAGCGATTAGAAGTTAATACTGGATTTAGGCTTATGCTTGACACCGCTTTGCATATTGGCAAGCATCTCTTCATAAGTCTGTTCCGCCGTCTTTCTCCGCCCGTTGTCAATCCAAGTCAACAGTTCGTCCTCGTAGAAATAGAGTTTCTTGCCTTTCTTGTAAGCAGGGAGCAGCCCCTTGCGTACCAATGTATATATGGTAGGCTTGGCTTTCCTGATAATGCGGCAAGCATCCTCAATTTCAACCAACACGTGCTTGTCTGATGCAGGAGGTTGAAGTTCCGACACCATTCTTTTCAACTCAATGACCTGTTCGGTCAGATAACCTACCGCCTCGGGTAGCTTATCAAATGTTACTGTTTCGTTTTGCATACGCCAATCGTTTTTAATTGTTCGACGGCAAAGGAAACAGGTGTTTCAATGGTGGAATCATTCACCAAAATATAACTGCGATATAACTTTTTGATGGTTATAAGTGGTGATTACAAGGAATTTAAATACTTTTGTATCCTATAGCGTAAAAATAATATGAGAAAATTAGGTAGAATTATCAGAGATATATCGGAACTTATGAATAATCTATGTCAAGTTGATATATATCTGAATGACGATAATGAAGAGAACTACAAAAATATGGTTCGTCTTATTGCTAACGGAACAAATTTCGTTGTATATAAGGCTGAAGGACGGTATCATTTTGCACCAAGTAGATTTGTCGGGTATCTAAATAATGATTTGCTAACACATCTTGTAAAAAATAATGGGAAGCACGGTTGGTATACATCACCAGCTATTGATAGTATTATTGGACATACAAGAACTTTTAATCAGGCATTAGAAAATGAATATTTAAGATTCTGTGATAGGTTGGGTATTACTCCGAAACATATGGTTGATACTCAAAGAAAATATTGGTTATTAGACAATAAACAGAACAATATATATGCAGAGGAATATTATGAGGGTTCTTTGCAACAGGCGTTAGTTAATAGATACGAACGTAATCCTATTGCTCGTAAAAAATGTATTGAAAAATACGGATGTATATGCCAAGTTTGTGGAATGGACTTTGGCAAAGTTTATGGAGAATTGGGTAATGGATTTATTCATGTACACCACATTGTTCCCATTTCAGCACAGAAAGGAGAGGTGCATAAAATAGATCCGGAAAATAGTCTTGTTCCTGTATGCCCTAATTGCCATGCAATGTTGCATAAAGGCAAACTTAGTATAGAGGAACTAAGAAAGATATTAGGCAAGTGATATTAAGCTATCTTCTTGTCTAATCTAATCTTACACTCTGATTCCGTGTGCGACATCTTACGCTCAATGGTAGATATTTCCACATCATGAAGAGTATGGGCAAATACCTTTTTAATGAATGTAGCTGTTTGTAAACGTGGCTTGCCAAATGCTTTGCCGATGTTCCATCCAAAGTGCATGGTATCAATGGTCTTTAATTGCGAACTGAGTTTTATTGCTTCAACTTTTGGCAGGGAATCGGACAGATAGTATTCTGTAATATACCCGCATAGGCGATTAAGGCTTGCTTCATCAAGATAAGGAACAAAAGTCCGCTTCGTGTATGTGAGGACTTTATCAAGTCTTTCTTGGGATGCACGTTCCTTTTCTGCCATCGCATTGGCACGAAGTATCTCGTATTCTGATGGCTGGATGGATTCTTCAACAGAAGTATTACCAATGATAGAAGGTGTGGCGTCTTCCTTTTGAAGTTTAGCCACTCCTTCGTTGGATTCAGATAGAGAGGGAGTTGAAACCTCTTCTGACGTGTCAGATGTGGTTTCTATTTCGATTTTGGATTTAGATTCAGAAATGATAGGTTCTGAAATAATGGTACCTTCGGCAAGTCCAGGGTGCGTTATTGGAGCTTTTACCACCACAGCCTTATTGCGGTAACATTCAAATCTCATAAAGTACTTCTCTATTGTTGGTGAAAGAAGTTGCCTGAATACCATTTGCAGATTAAGATAGATTGCTCCCATGACAATGGAGCATACCACAAAAATAAGGTAGCTACTGAACTCGTCCCAACCATAGTGTAGTACGGTCTGACGGGCTAAAACACCAATGATGACGATTGTCCCGAAAACAATCAGATGCAAGGTAATATGTTCTATCTTTTTCTGCTCCATAATGATATATGTTAATCGTTTGTGTGCAAATATATATCATTTGCAAGATGTGTAGATACATTTCCCGGGAAGTGGCAGCTTTTGGCACAGGTAGGTAGCATTTTTCTATGCCACCTGTGCCACAATAGCAAAGGAAAGTCCGACATGGGACTAGCCTACATCGGACTTTTAAGTTGTGGGTATCAGCAATTGTAAGTATTAGCTGACCTTATTGGGATAAATAGTGATATGTTCTTCTGCTTGGAGGTAACTTTATTGATAACCCATTTCCTGAATGCAGCGGAATGTCCAGTGTCTATTTGATAGGATAGGGCAATAATCATGTTGAGATTATACGCATCAGCGCTATTCCTATTTTCTAACCTTATACATTGGTAAGCTTCATACTCCTTTAAGACGTTGGTTTTCAATATCGCTTTTATGCGGGAATTGATTGCTCCAACTGTTGTATAGAACAAGTTGGCAATCTCCCAAGCGGTCATCCATACTTCGCCATCAGAAATATGGATACCTTGTCCGTTGTTTGTTATGATTCCTCGTTTCATAGCTGTATTTATTTCAGTGAAATCTTATTTGCAGTCTCCCGTTTCTTCACATTTACCAAATCTGCGTATATTTGAGTTGTGGAAACGTTCTTGTGGGTTAGCATCTTTGAGACCGTGTAAATATCTGTACCTAAAGAGATTTGTATGACTGCGTAGGAGTGGCGAAATCCGTGAAAGGTTATCGGTTTTGTAATCCCTGCCTTTTTGAGCCAGTTTTTCAGCGGATAGTTAATCATACTTCGTTTCAACCCCTTGAATACCTTACCCGTGTCGGGCGTACCGCATAGTTCGTAGGCTTCGTAGCTGATGGGGAGTGTTGCTTCCGTTTGGGTTTTCTGTGTCCTGATACGCAAACAATAGCCTTGGTCGGGAGCGATGGCAAAGTCTTCCCATTCTAGATTGAGAATATCGCTGATGCGTAACCCTGTCAGGCAAGCAAACAAAGAAGCGGCTTTCAGAACGGGGATATCGCAAGGAGTGGCGGCAAGCTGCTTCACTTCGTCCAGTGTCAGGTACTCTTTCTTCACATCTTGCGGTTCAATCTTATCAAGATAGTCATTGATATTCTCCCGAAACCATTTATCTCGATAGGCAATCTTCAACAATCCTCTGAAAGTGGAGTAGTAGCCGGATGCCGAATTGAGGGATATGGGGCGGTTGCAGTGCTTGAGTTGCTTGGCATTCAGCAAATACTCACGAAACTTCTTGCACAAATCCACATTCACATCGCCAAACGTACAATGACCTTTGACAAAGTTGTAGAAGTGCTGATAGACAAACTGCCATTTCTGATCTTTGCTTCGGCACATCTTCTTGAAGTAGGCAAGGAAGTCGGCTTTCTGCTTGGTCTTATCCAAGAAACCGAACTCTTCATTGATGAGTGATTGTACTCTGATACAACGGATAGCCTCTGCTTTGTTCAGCATATCGTTGTTGAATTCCCGTTCCATTTCGTTTTTCGGATGGGCATAGATGTAGATGCCGAGATATTCCCTGCGGCTCATCTGCATGGTTTCTGGATTACGGACTGCCGGATAATAATCCAGATACAAGGAGAAACGATTGTTCCGAATCGCTCTCTGACGAACTGTTACTTTTGTACACGTGTGTGTCATGCTGTTTGATATTTAGAGTTTTACATTTGTTTGTTGCAAAGGAATAAGGTGATGTAATGGTGGCAACATTCACCGATAAATAACTTATTCTATCTTTGGGGCTGCAAGCAGTTTATCCAATTCAGATTTGGAGATAAGCGTGTATTTGCCTTTCTTCACCTTGGAGATGTTATGATATTTCGTATAGTGATAGAGTTGGTCACGAGTGAGGTTGAACTTCTCCATCGCTTCGGCTACCATATAATACTGCGGTTCTTCGGGTGCGGATACTCCTTTGGCTATATCCACATGCTTTTTGGAATAGTACACCATGATACCTTCTTTCTTCTTCGGAATGGCATTCTTGGAAACGAAGGTGTAGATGGCGGATAAGGTCATGCCGAACTTCTCCTGCATTTCTTGGGTGCTGTACCATTCTGCGATGTCCGGGTTCGGTGCTTTCTTTGCAAAGTATGCATCCATGTGCTTCTTGCTCCAGTAGGTCTTACCACGGTTGAAAGTCCGAGGGATATTGTTCTTCTTGGCTATGGCGAATATCCATGACTCTGCTACATTGAACTTCTCTTTGACTTCGGCTGTGGTGTAGAAGTCGGTGATGGGAACTTTCTCTTTAATCGGTTTGTCCTTTGCCACTTGCTCAATATAGGATGTCATTTCCTCTATATCTGCTTTACGAACAAGTGTCTTCCGTTCAAAGCGGATTACTTTAATAGCTCCATTGCGGATGTAGCGATAAATGGAAGTTCGCCCTATGTGCAACAACTCTGCAACTTCTGATGGCGTTAGGTACTCTTTGTTTAAATTTGGAGGTGTCTTGATGCTTTTTCCAAGTTCGTGCTGTAGGCTTTCAATGCGCTGTTTCCTGACCTTGTCCTTATAGGCAAGGTTGCCGCATCGGTGAGAACAATACTCTGTGGTTGTCTTATGGGCTGTAAAGATAGCACCACACCACTTGCATCTCTTCTGAATGTCGATTTTACTACTCATTTTCTTTTGTTATTTCTCCGTTTATTTCGCCAAATCTGTTTCATCGCGTACCACCACGTACCATGACGTACCAGTGTATCCACGACCTTTCCGCCCCTGAAGCCGGAGTGTAACAAGCGAGCAACAAATACGGTACAAAAATGAGCTGAAAAAGCCCTATAAACGATGAGTATCGCTTATAAGGCTAAAAAGAAAGGCGCTCAAAATGAACGCCTTAATAATCATTGATGATATATGCTAATCATTGGTAATCACCACTTACTTGCCGATGCAAAACCTCTCAAATATATTCCCCAGCACCTGGTCCGTCGTAACCTCGCCGACGATATCTGAAAGATGAAAAATGCATTCACGGAGGTCTTGGGAGACGAAGTCGCCGGAGAGGTTGGAGGAGAGGCCTTCCTGGACGCGGTGGATGGAGTCGAGGGCGTGGGTTAGGGCTTCGTAATGGCGGATGTTGGTGACGATGATATCGTTTTGGGATAGAGAAGGGATATGGGCGGCTTGGATTAATAGATCCTGCAACGCGTTAATGTTCTCTTTTTTCTTGGCGGAGATAAAGATGGACTGGACATTTTCGGGTAGGTTGGCAGGGATGAGGCCAGTTGTATCGGCAAGCAGGTCGGCCTTATTGAAAACAAGGATCAATTGCTTCCCTTCGCAACGAGGTAGAATCTTTTCGGACAATTGGGCGATTTGTTGGGGTGCATCGACCGCATCTATCATCCAAAGGACGATATTTGCCTGGTCGAGTTTCTGGAATGTACGTTCGATGCCGATACTCTCGATAGCGTCATGCGTCTCACGGATGCCGGCGGTATCGATGAAACGGAATGTGATGCCCTGGATGTTGATCGTGTCTTCGATTACGTCACGCGTTGTGCCGTGAATATCACTTACGATTGCTTTTTCTTCGTTCAGCAAGACGTTCAGTAAGGTGGATTTCCCCGCATTCGTTTCACCGATAATCGCAACCGGAATACCATTCTTGATTGCGTTTCCCACACTAAAGGAATTAGCCAGACGTGATATGACCGTTTCGATATGAGCCGCTAAAGTGCTTAGTTCGCTGCGGTCGGCAAATTCTAGCTCTTCGTGGTCGCTGAAATCCAACTCCAACTCCATCAGGGATGTAATATGCAGAAGCTGTTCACGCAGATTTTTTAATTCATTGCTGAAACCTCCGCGCATCTGGTTCAGTGCCAGGCGATGTTGACCGGCTGAGGTCGATGCGATCAGGTCGGCAACAGCTTCCGCCTGGCTCAAGTCCATTTTGCCGTTCATGAAAGCACGCTGCGTATATTCGCCGGGCAGGGCGGAGCGGCAACCGTTTTCGATCAGAAGCTGCATGATTTGCTGCTGGATATAAACGGAGCCGTGACACGTGATTTCAATCGTATCTTCTCCGGTAAAAGAGTGGGGGGCACGGAAAAGGGCTATCAGGACATCGTCTATCAGTTCTTCTCCACGCCGGATACTACCATAGCGCAACGTATAGGCTTTCTGTGACAACAGGTCTTTTCCTGCTGTACGCGGTACGAATATCGTGTTACAGATCGTGATTGCTTCCGGCCCGGAGACACGGATTACAGCAATTCCCCCGGCTCCAGGGGCGGTTGATACGGCGCAGATGGTATCTTGATTGATCATGTGAAAAATAAATAATAAAGGGCGGTTCGCGAACCGCCCCTACGGTTTTATACGGTTATTAATTCATACTGTTGTGTTCCCAGACCGATCTTTTCGGCATGTTCCAGACCTGCTTGCCAGTTGGTTTCTGGGTGCATGATGTGGAACTTGTCGCAATCTTCCAGATGATCATGGTGCGGAGCGTCTGAAAGACGGTTGCCCGTTTCCAGGATCGGAGCTTTGATCACCATATCGGCACACGCTTTGTCAAGGGCTACCGGATCAAAAGAGGCTGCGATACCCAAATCCGGGATAATAGCCGCGTCATTATGATTCCAACAGTCACATTCCGGCGATACGTTCATGATGAAGCTGACATGGAAATGCTTTTTACCTAATAATACCGCTTTGGAATATTCGGCAATCTTATAATTCAGACGTTCGGAAGTATCCCCTTCACCCATGACGGCGCCGTCGTATTGGCAAAGAGCGACACACTGGCCGCAACCGACGCATTTCGTGTAGTCGATCTCCGCTTTATGCGACGCATTCAGATGAATGGCATCGTGGCGGCAATGCTTGACACAGATATTGCAACCTTTGCAACTTTCGATGTCGATTCTGGGCTGCGAAGCCGAATGAAGTTCCAGCTTTCCGCCGACACTGGCGCATCCCATACCGATGTTCTTTAAAGCGCCTCCGAATCCGGTCTGTTCGTGCCCTTTGAAGTGGTTCATCGTGATGACAATATCCGCATCTGCAATGGCAGAACCGATTTTAGGAGCTTTGCAATACTCACCGTTAATCTCAATTTCGCGGTATTCCGTTCCTTTCAGGCCATCTGCGATAATCACATCGCATTTGGCGGAAATAGGATTGAAACCGTTTTCCATAGCGCTCTCCAGATGATCCACGGCATTGGCACGACGGCCTGAATACAAGGTGTTACAATCCGTGAGGAAAGGCTTTGCCCCGAGGCTGCGAAGTAACGTTGCCATCCGGGCAGCATAGTTCGGACGAATATATGCCAGGTTTCCCGGCTCGCCGAAATGGATCTTAATCGCTGTAAATTGATTTTGGAAATCAATGTTTGCTATCCCGGCACGTTTTACAAGACGTTCCATCTTGTCCAGCAGGTTACTGGACGGAGTCGTGCGGAGATTGGTGAAATAAACTTTAGATGTTTCCATTTGTTTATTGGTTTAGAAATGCAAAGGTACGAAAAAAACTATTCTTCCTGTGAGTTGTTGGTTTTGTAGATTGGCTTTAATATAGTATTTTTGTCTCAAATCAGTTATAGTATGGACATGTATCGGCTAAACCATGAGCAATTGCTCAAGGGTGTCAATTTGGGTTTCCAACGTTATTTATCCCGGCAGATCAAGTGGGACAAGAGGTTGATCGGTATTTTCGGTGCAAAAGGTGTCGGAAAAACAACCTTGTTGCTTCAGCATATCAAATCCGCTTATGGGGATTCGGATGAAGCATTGTATTTGCCACTCGACAATATATGGTTTCAGGAACAGCAAATGTTGCCCGAGATCGTGAGGACGTTTTACGAGGATGGCGGCAGGCACCTTTTTCTGGATAGTGTCCACCGCTATGGTGACTGGGAGCGGGCGATAGTGCATTTATATGAAACTTACCCTGAGATGCAGATCGTATTTGCCGCACCTTTATTGCTTGAGGGTGATAAGGCGGAACTGCCTTTTGCCGGGAAAGGAGATTGGTACAAATTGCATACGATGTCGTTCCGTGAATATTTGTCCTACGAGGGAGCGCTTGATCTTAAGCCGGTCCCTCTGGATGAACTGCTGCTTAACCACGCGGAAGTGACACAGCAGGTGATGGATGAGATTAATGTCGTCCCGATCTTCCGGAATTACCTGGAACATGGTTGCTATCCTTTCTATTGGGAAGATCCGGATGCTTTTATTTTCCGTTTGCAAGATATGGTCCGTGACTCGGTCGATATAGACTTGGTTTCTGTCCACCCGATGAATTTCGGAATGTTCCGTAAGATGAAACAACTGCTGGTGCAGCTTGGTAAAGAAGCACCCGAAGTGCCCCGCATGCAAGCTTTGTCGTCAAAGTATGAATTAGATAATACGCGTGTGCATAAATTGCTGGATTATGCGGAAGAGATAGGCGTCCTCCGGCTTTTGCAGGCAACGAAAGAAGAAGGCGGCCTGTCCCGTGCCTACCGGTCGTTCACGGCAAACACCAATCTGATGGCAAGCCTTTTCCGGGAAATGGAACGCGTTTATCTCGGTGAAACTTTCTTTGTCGATCAGATGTCGAACTGCGGGACGGTTGAGCTTTTGCAGAATGGCGATTACCGGGTAAATGATAAATATACATTTATGATCGGCGATCCGTTGATGGATTATGATCGGATCAAGGATGTGGAGAATGCCTTTGCCGCCATTCACGGACAGCCGAAGAGCGTAGGAAACAAGATCCCTATCTGGGCGCTCGGCCTTTGCTATTAATAGATTGTGTCATAAACTAAATAGACTAAGTTATGTTGGAAAATATGAAGAACAGACGGACGATCCGTAAATATACGACTCAGGACATCCCGGATACATTGCTGAATGAATTATTGGAAATAGCAGCCCGTGCCTCCAATACGGGAAATATGCAGTTATATAGCGTCGTCATTACCCACGATAAGGCGAATAAGGAAAAGCTGGCTCCCGCCCATTTCAATCAGCCGATGATTACGACTGCTCCGGTTGTGCTGACTTTCTGTGCCGATGCCAACCGCTTTGTCAAGTGGGCGGAGCAACGTAAGGCTGTGGCCGGTTTCGACAACTTCCAGACTTTTATCGCTTCTACGATCGATGCGATGCTGTTTGCACAGTGTTTCTGCACGGCTGCGGAAGAAAAAGGGTTGGGAATCTGTTACTTGGGAACGACTGCCTATAATGCGGATAAGATTATTGAAGCCCTCTCGCTTCCCCGTTTGGTTGTGCCTATCGTAACAGTGACAGTCGGTTATCCGGATGGAATGCCTGAACAGGTGGAACGCCTGCCGCTCGACGCTGTTATCCATCAGGAAACTTATACGGATTATACGCCTGCCTCTATCGATGCGTTGTACCGCGACAAAGAAGAACTGGAGGTCAACAAGCAATTCGTACGGGAAAATGAGAAAGAAACATTGGCCCAGGTATTTACGGATGTACGCTATACGAAGGCCAACAATGAATATTTCTCGGATGTCTTGCTGAAGGTCTTGAAAGACCAGGGCTTTATGAAATGATCTGCACGTTGTAGTGCATGAACAGCCCGCTTTCGATAACCCCGGTAATCGATTTGATCGATCTCTCTAAATTATCGGGGATGTTGTCGAACCAGGCATCGAGAATCAGGTTTCCATTCTCTGTGATTATGGGACCATCTTTCCCTTCTGCCATTCTTAATTTGATTTCTTTTGGATTATAAGCCCGGAGTACTTCTTCCACGTAAGTAAGTGCTTCGGGAAATATTTCTATGGGAACCGGGAAGCGGGTGCCTAACTTCGTGACCATCTTGGAAGGATCGGCGATAATATAGCTCCGGGGGCTGGAACTGATCAATAGCTTCTCTTTAAACATCGCTCCGCCGCGCCCTTTTATCATGTTGTGCTCCGTATCTATTTCGTCAGCGCCGTCGAATGTCCAGTCCGGTTTATGTTCCCACAGGCTGGTGACGGGAATCCCTAAGCGGGCGCAAGTCATACGGATCTCCTGTGAGGTCGGGATAGCGCGGATGTGCAGCTGTTCGTTTTTGACCCTTTCGGCAATCTTTGTTAATGCCAAGTAAGCGGTCGAGCCGGAACCTGCACCGATAATATCCCCGTCATCCACCATAGAGGAAATGATCTCCGCAACTCTCTCTTTCTCTTCTCTGTTGGAGATGGATTTACCCCATTCCAAAGATGATAATATAGTCTTTCCCCATTCCATGATCCATATACATTATATATAATGTCAACAACCGGCGGGAAGATTCGGTTCTCAAATCCGGTCTAATACTGTTTCGATCAGGCCGGTCATGGAACCTTTGTATTCGGTGTTCATGTCTTTGGCAACCCGTCCGGCAATGATGCAACAGACAGTCATTGCCCGGTGTCCCATCAGGGCGGACAGTCCCGCAAGCGATGAACTTTCCATTTCGAAGTTCGTGATCTGGATGCCGTTATAGTTGAAAGCTTCGATTTTCCGGTTCAGTTCAGGATCGGCAAGCGGCAGACGAAGTTGGCGGCCTTGCGGACCGTAGAAACCGTTGGCGGCAATCGTTACACCCCGGATAATGTCGCCCTGCGTGATCTGTTCGATCAGCGAAGGATCGGCCGAAACGACATACGGCTGGATGCCGCTTAGTTTCCACTCCAACTGTTTAAGGAGTTCCGCTTCGAACGCCCTGTCGCGTACTTTGGCAGAGTCGGCATAGAAATACAACACCCCGTCGAAGCCGATCGATTTTTCGGCTGCCACGTATGTGCCGACGGGGACGAATGGTTGCAAGCCTCCTGAAGTACCGACACGTACCATTGTCAGTTGCCGGAAGTCCGGTTTGATGGTACGCGTGGCAAAGTCGATGTTTGCCAGTGCGTCCAATTCGTTCAGGACGATGTCGATATTATCAGTCCCGATGCCATGGGAAAGCGTTGTGATACGCTTCCCTTTATATGTTCCGGTGATCGTATGGAACTCGCGGCTCGACACTTCGCACTCTTTCGTATCGAAGTAAGCCGCAACCGTATTCACACGATCAGGATCGCCGACCATAATAATCTTGTCGGCCAACTGTTCCGGTCTCAGATGCAGGTGAAAGCAGCTGCCATCGGGATTGATAATGAGTTCAGAAGGTGCAATCATGATTCTTTTAGTCCTTTAACGGTTTGGAAGGCGTACTTGCCGGCTTGGCGATTGCTTCGCGCATGCTGGTGTCAGCCTCGATATTCTTCATTTTATAGTAGTCCATGACGCCTAAGTTGCCGGAACGGAATGCATCTGCCATAGCTTGCGGAACCTGTGCTTCGGCTTCGATCACTTTGGCGCGGGCTTCCTGCGCTTTGGCTTTCATTTCCTGTTCGAGTGCAACGGCCATCGCACGGCGTTCTTCGGCTTTTGCCTGGGCAATGTTCTTGTCGGCCTGTGCCTGGTCCATCTGAAGGAAGGCACCGATGTTCTTACCTATATCTATATCGGCGATGTCGATGGAAAGGATTTCAAAAGCAGTCCCGGCATCCAATCCTTTGCGGAGTACCAGCTTGGAGATGGAATCCGGATTCTCCAATACCGTCTTGTGGCTTTCGGACGAACCGATGGACGAAACGATACCTTCGCCTACACGGGCCAGGATTGTTTCTTCGCCGGCACCACCGACCAACTGCTTGATATTGGCACGAACCGTCACGCGCGCTTTGGCAATCAACTGGATACCGTCTTTGGCAACGGCAGTTACGGGAGGCGTGTCGATCACTTTCGGGTTTACAGACATCTGCACGGCTTCGAATACGTCACGTCCGGCCAGGTCGATAGCGGTAGCCATCTGGAAAGGCAGGTCTATGTTTGCTTTGGAGGCCGAAACCAGGGCATGGACGACCTTTTCCACGTGTCCGCCAGCCAGGTAGTGCGCTTCTAACTCATCACGGGTCAATGTTTTCAGACCGGCTTTGTGGGCTTCGATCATGGCACGGGTGATGATGTAAGGAGGTACATTACGGATACGCATCAGGAAGAGTTGTATCAGCGAGATGTTGACACCCGAAACTTTTGCCGAGATCCACAGCAGGAACGGCACATAATAAAAGAATATTACCAACAGCAGTATCGCTGCGCCCAGTAGGGCTATCGGAACAAAGGTCATTTCCATGTGAATAGAATTATGAGTTATGAATTATGAATTATTTTTCCTTTTTACCAGTACGTTGTAACCGTCTACGCGCATCACCTCGACCGGCGTGCCTTCGTCGATCAGTTCGTCCATCGACTTGGCTTCCACCGTGATCCCTTTGATACGGGCTTTGCCGATAGGAGCGAGGCGGGAAAGCGTTATCCCTTCGTCACCCGGTACGATTCCCAAATCCCGGCTGGACACTAACTTCGAGTCTACATCCGTTTTCAGAGCCACCCGGTTGAACGATTTGGAGCGCAGCAGCCATGCAAATGAAGCGATAAACACCAAAAGCGAAACGCCTAACGTTATATTTCCCATCCATACGCTTACCGAGTAGGCATAGATCAGTCCTCCGGCTGCAAAGAGGAATCCTCCTACACCTGCCACCGTGATTCCCGGCAACATGAATATTTCCAGCAGGACGAGCACGATGGCTACAATCATTAGGAAAGCGATGATAAGCGTTTCGAATAACATAAGAGTCGTATTATCGTTTGTTTGTCAAATATTTGATTTCTGCATTACGAGCCTTCTTCTCCAGTTCGCCGGGTTGATCCATGAGCGAGTTCAGTTGCTCTTCCGCTTCGAGGATGGTCGGTTTCAACTGGTCTTTGCGGGCCTTGTTCCCTTGGGCGTATGACGCGCGCAGGCCGTCCAGCTTTCCGTTCAGCTCTTTGATCTGCTTATTGAGGGCGACCACCTTTTCGTAATATCCTTTTGCTTCCGGGCTTTTGATATCGTCTAACTTATAGTAGACAATGTCATTGCCGATGATAAACTCGAAATCCTTTTCTATTTTTTCTTCCCCGTAAGGAATCTCCGTATGGGAAAGGCGGATCAGCTCGGCATAGTCGGAACCTTCCTTCCAGGAATCCTGGATAGAGGTGATCGCCGCGCGGGCCCGCTTCAGATCGATGTCTTCACTCTCCACCCGCTTGTGCTCCGGGTTCGGAATAAAGAGATAGACGCAGGCTTTGCCTTCCGGCTGGAAGCGGTCGGAAACGAACCAACCCAATCCCTTCACCTCGTCGAACACCATCATATAGTCGTTGTAAGGCGAGTTGAACGGCATGCCCAACTGCTCCGGGGCCAGATACGTATCGGAATTGATGTTATAGCGGGTGACAAACAGGTCGTAACCGCCTATCGAGCCGTTCCCTTTGGAAGCGTAATAGATCGTGGCACCGTCGGGAAGGACAAACGGATAGTTGTCGTCATCGTTACTGTTGATGTTCATCGGTAACTGTTTTTCGTCTCCCCATTCATCCATCAGCATGGATTGGGTGAAGAGGCAGTAGCGGTCGCCGTCTGTAGGATGGGCGTAGTATATCTTGTCGCCTTTCTGGTTCTTATAGACCGTCGAGCCCACCGGCTCGTTCGTCTGGAAGAAATCTTTATAGGTTTCGAGCGTTCCGCTTTCTTCACTCAGTATATAGGCGGAGAGGAAATCATCTTTATCGACAACCAGACTGTCGATGATCTGCACGTCTTCCACTTTCTCCATCATGCGCTGGGCATTGTTCGCCAGGTCGAGCCTTGCCTCGAACGCTTGCGGGTCCTGTTTCTTTTTTGCCAACAGGTCGATGTAGTCCTCCAGCATTTCGGCTGCCTGATCGAAACGATATGTCTCGTAATAAATCTTGGACATATAGTTATAAGCCTCCTGCACTTTGCGCTTGACAGCTACTTGCAAGTGTTTTTCGGCACCCGCCAAATCTCCGGTCTCGTAACAGCAGACACCGTACCAATGATTATAAGATGAGTTACTGGGAGCCTGCTTGACCAGCTTTTCAAAAGCCGGCTTGGCTTCCGCATATTTCCCTTCATTATATAATTTCTTTGCTTCGGCCAGACTTTGCGCATGCAGCCCGCCGCAGAGTAACGTAATTCCTATTGTATAAAACAGTTTATGTGATAACCAATTCATAGTACCTTAATTGTATGATATAATTATACCGTTTCAAAGATAATAATATTTTTAGTAGAGGATGCAATTCGCGGGATAAATATGTATTTTTGTGCCCGATTAAAAAAGAGTATGGCAAAGCTGACGGAAGAAGAACTCCTGTTTCGAAAAGTAGAAGAGAAGGTTAAGAAGGCAATATTCGAATATGGCCTGATTGCGGATGGCGACCGTATCCTGATCGGACTGTCGGGCGGCAAGGACTCTTTGGCGCTGGTAGACCTGCTGGGACGGCGTTCCAAAATCTTCCGGCCCCGGTTCGAAGTGGTCGTGACGCATATTGTCATGTCGAACATCCCGTACCGTTCGGATCTCGACTACCTGAAGGGATGCGCCGAAGAGCACGGGCTTCCCTTTTTCGTGCACGAGACGAGTTTCGACGCCTCGACCGACACCCGCAAATCTCCCTGTTTCCTTTGTTCCTGGACACGGCGCAAAGCCTTGTTCGACATTGCCCGGCAGCACAACTGCAACAAGATTGCATTAGGACATCACCAGGACGATATTCTCGAAACGCTTCTGATGAATATGATCCATCAGGGGGCAATCGGGACGATGCCTCCGCGTCTGAAGATGGATAAGTTCGATATGGAGATTATTCGCCCGATGTGCTTAGTGGAGGAGAAGGAGCTGATCCGCATTGCGGCGTGGCGGGGTTACAGGAAGCAGATCAAGAATTGTCCGTACGAATCCGGTTCCAGCCGTTCGGATATGAAGGAGGTTTTGTCGTGTCTGGAAGCGATTAACCCGGAGGCGCGCTACAGCCTTTGGAGCAGTATGTCGAATATTCAGGAGGATTATCTGCCTCACAAACTAAAATAAATTATGCAGGGATTTTATACTATTCTGTTATTGGTCGTGTCCAATGTCTTTATGACGTGTGCCTGGTACGGACATCTGAAGATGAAACAGCAGTTCAGTTGGTTCGAGCATCTGCCGTTGATCGGCGTTATCTTGTTTAGCTGGTTTTTAGCTTTCTTCGAGTATTGTTTCCAGGTTCCGGCGAACCGGATGGGATTCCGTGATAACGGCGGCCCGTTTAACCTGATCCAGTTGAAAGTGATCCAGGAGGTGATTACGCTGGTTGTCTTTGTCGGATTCAGCACGATTGCCTTCAAAGGCGAATCATTCAAATGGAACCATGCGTTAGCGTTCCTGTTCCTGGTGGCGGCTGTCTACCTGGTGTTTAAAAAGTAAACAGGGAAGAACTGCAGGACTAATATTTCATATCTGGCAAATAGCAAATCAATAACGGATAAACACCGGTCCTCTATTGCATGTTACGGTTGTATTCTTTGCATGTCACAACTGTCTTCCTTCTCTGTTACAGTTGGATTTCTTTTGTTTCACGGCTGTAACATGAATAGCGGGTAGGTATGGAAGTAGCACACATCCCGCATCGTTCATTCTATCTGCCGGGTTATTCATTCCTTTACGGCACTATAACCCCATGAAGTACTGCAATACCATTTCGCAGCCGATCTTGACGAGTTTTTAAGTTTTAAGAAATAATGAACCGTTAAATCATCATTTGTGCATACCTGAATAGTGTTGTTTTGCTGAAGAAAAGCCGGTTGGTGTCGGCAAAATGGCGGATTAATTACCGGGTGATGCCGGGTTGTGCGGAAAAGAAAAGAGAGCATGCCAAGTGTGTCAGGCATACTCTCTTATATATAAAGATTTAGTTCAGGATAACTCCGCTGTTATCCAACGGATTCTGTGTCAGTTTGCTACCGCTCGGATAAGAGTTTATAGCCGTTTGCGGGATGAAATAGGTTACGCGGTATTCTGTTGCCGGTATGTCTTCCATCGCGTTTTGCGGACCCGGATAATGACGTGTCAGTGCTTCGCCGTTACGAAATACGTCGTAGCTGCGTTCTGCCTGATAGGCCAATTCCAACTGACGTTCCTTATCGATCAAGGTCGGGGCGGTCGTTGCATCCAGTGAAGAATAACCTGCGCCGGGGATAGAGCGTTCGCGAATCGTGTTGAGGTCGCTTAATGCTTCACCGTAACGTCCCATTTTTGCGTAAGCCTCGGCCCGGTTCAGATAAAGTTCGCCCAGGCGGGAGATGAGCGGAGAGTACAGATGCGAGTCTTCGCCTTCACGTGAGCATTTTGTAATGTAGAATTCCGGATAGACACGGTTTAGTGACATCTGGTAGTCGATTACACCGGTGTAGGTGTTACCGTCGGAATACTTGATTGAATAGATTTGCTGGGCTTCATTGACCGGCGTCATCGGATAAGTGTTTGTTACGTCTCCAACTGTTTCCGAGCAGGTGTATTGGTTCCCGTTTTTGTTCAATGCGGCCTGTACGTAGTTGTAGTTCGTATGCTTGCCGCTTGCGTCGTAAACGTTCTTGATGAAACGGAATACTTCGGTGTATTTACCGTTGTCGTCTTCGACATATTGCGGTTCGATAAAGTTCGCACGGGCATCGACAATCTTTTTCTGATCCGGACGCCAGTCGTTACGACCGGTTTCGTTCAGCAAGTCTATATATTTGGCGCTTGCAAACATTTCACCCCAGCCCATACCTCCGATATTGGCATACATACCTCCGATGCCGTAATAGTGGTCATCGCCGGAGAATTCGGAAGCAACCCGTTTAACGACGAAGATGGATTCCTTGTTGTTTTCTGGAACATAGGTGTTGTAGAACATGAACTCTTCGCGCGGCAATAACTGGTATTCGCCGGAATTGATCACTTGTGTTGCATAATAAGCGGCAGAATCGGCATATTGCGTGTTCGGATTCAAATAGGTACCGCTCATATAAAGATATACGCGCGACAGCATGGCTTGTGCCGCACCTTTGGAGGCATAGGCGGGACCATCGTTGACTGTCAGCATGTTTTCTGCTTTTCGGAGGTCGGCGATCGCTTGTGCGTAACTTTGTGTGACGGTTGCACGGTCGGGCAATTGCAAGTTGTTCAAGTCGTCCGGCGTACCGTTGACGATAGGGACACCTAAGTTTTTGTCCGGAGCCTGATAGTAAGGACGGGCGAAGGCACGGGTCAGATAGAAATACATCATGCCCCGGATGTAGTAACATTCGCCTAATTTATTATCGATCTCGGTACTTTGTCCTTCTTCGATCATTTTGATGACGTTGGAAGTCTGGGCGATAGCTTTGTAGCCGGAATCCCAGAAACTCTGCAAACGGTAGTTATTGGCCGTGCGTGAATAGGATATGAATTCGTAGAAGGCATCCGTGGAAGAACCGCGAATCATCATATTGTCGCCGGCATACTCACCTAAACGGTGCATCGGGTCGGACCATGTTTTCAATTGGGCGTATGCGCCACGTACCAGACCGTCGAGATAAGTGTTCGGGTCCGAAGTAATGTCTTCGGCAGCCATGCTTCCATTCGGCAACCGTTCGATGTCGCAGGAAGTCAATGCTACACCTGCGCAGGCAGTTACTATAAGAAATTTTGATATAATCTTTTTCATACGTGCTTTGCGTGTTAGAATGTTAAATTAAGACCAAACATGAATTTGCGGGTAGACGGGTAAACAGATGGTCCTACGGAACCAATTACGGTCGTACCGTCTTTAGCAGGAATTTCAGGATCGACACCGGAATAACCGGTTATGGTGAACAAGTTTTCCCCAGCGAAGAATATACGCATGTTTTGAATGTAATATTGCGGCAAGCTGAGGTTGTAGCCGATCGTCAATGAACGGAGTTTCAAGAAGTCGCTGTTTTCCAGATAACGGGTAGATGCTTTCTGCGAGCCGGACTGGTTGTTATAGGATGCAACCGGGTGTGTTGCAATGTCACCGGGCTTTTCCCAGCGGCTCCAACCGTCCTTCAGCTTCATTTGGTTACGGTCGGTATAAGCACCGTCGGAGTCATATTCCTGACGTGAATAGTTATAAATCTTACCTCCGATCGAATAACCGAATACGGCATTCAAATCTATGTTTTTCCAGTTTAACGTGGTGTTGAATCCACCGAAGAGCTTCGGAGTGGAGGGCGGACAAATTATCTGGTCAGCTTTCGCATAATCTTCCGTGATGACGCGGCTGCCATCTTTGTCTGTCGTGTACCATTGTGGAGCTCCGGTTTCCGGGTTAACGCCTGCCCACTCTTGCATGTAAAATGCATCGCTGCTGTAACCTACTTTGAGGATTTTGTCTGCTTCACCGGCAATACCGATACCGCCTCCTCCTATGATTTCCAAATCAGGATCATCGCCATACAATTTTTCAACAGTATTCTTATTGTGTCCCAAATTGGCTTCCAAGCTCCAATTCCAGTCTTTCGAACGGATGATATCTCCGCCGATGGTCAATTCGATACCCTTATTACTGATTTCACCGACATTCTGCCAGCGGCTGGTTACACCTGTAATACCGGATATCGGTGTCCGGTAAAGTACGTCAGTTGTGTATTTATTATAATAGTCGAGTACGATATGCAGTCGGTTGTCAAACAGATTTGCATCCAGACCCAATCCGAATGTGGAAGTTTGTTCCCATGTCAGATCCGGATTGCCTACTTGGCTGATCAGTGTTCCCGGTACGCCGTCGTAGTTGGCGGAGACGGAATAGAGGGCATATTGCGGATAAAGTTCACCCGGTCTGTTACCCATCGTACCGTAAGAGGCACGCAGCTTTAATGCATCTACCCAATCCGCATTAAACCAATGTTCCCGGTGGATATTCCAACCGCCACTGATGGAGTAGAAATTACCGTAGCGAGCATCTGTTCCGAAGTTAGAGGCCCCATCACGGCGGAGAGATAATTCAGCTACATAGCGGTTGTCGTACGAATAGTTGGCGCGCATAAAGAAAGACTGGCTTGCCGATTCGCTCAAACTGCCTCCGACCTTTTCGGGCAGGGCTGTTACGTCCAGTACTTCAAAGCCCGGGGCGAATCCCGTACCGATAGCTTTTGTCGCTTTGCCTTGATAGTCTTTGAACTCATAGGCCAAGATGGCTTCTACCGAATGTTTGCCGAATATCTTATTGAAGTTCAGCAACTGGTTGGTGTAGCGGCGGGTTGTGTTGCTTTGATATTCCTCGATACGTCCGTTTACGCCTAAGGCTCCGTTACTGCGGGGATCAGAGTAGGAATGGTAATAGTAGTTCGTGTACTGATAGCTGTTGGTTGAACGGAATGTCAGCCAATCTGTGATCTTGATGTCAAAATCCAGATTACCGAGGAATTCGTATGTTTTATAATCCGTATGGTTGCCATACGAGAGGTCGTTCAGATAGTTTGTCTGCTGGCTATTCACCCATCCCTGATAACGGTCCGGAACTAAATTCCCTTTTTCATCATAAGGACTATCCCAGGGAAGCATGGAGTACATGGCAGTAACCGAATATTGCGCATCTTCTACATCGCGCATGGCGCCGGAAATAGAAGGTTTAATAGTCAGCCATTTGTACGGGGTATAGGTGGAACGGTAGCGGAACGTGTAACGTGAATAATCATACCCTTTTACGGCACCATCTTCATCATAATAACCTACAGACAAGTAGGATTTTAAGTTTTCGTTCCCACCGGAAATGGATAAATTGTAATCCTGTGTGAATCCGGCGTGTGTGGCGAGATCCCACCAGTCGAAATTGGAATTACGTAATTCCGGATTCCAACGTGTGAAATTGACCATTTCCGGGTTGTTGAAAGAATTGTAATAGTCATACAACTCGGCACCGTTCATCATTTTCAGATTACCGTTGTTCAGTGTGCTGACACCCAATTTAGCAGAAGCGTTGATCTGCATTTTACCGCTTTTGGCTGATTTGGTTGTTATAAGAATTACACCGTTAGCACCTTCGGAACCATAGATGGCGGTAGAGGCTGCATCCTTCAGGATGGTCATGGTCTCGATATCCGCAGGATTCAACAGACCGGCTCCATCTCCGACAATTACGCCATCGATTACCCATAGGGGAGCTGTCGAGCCGCTCAACGTGGCTTTACCACGCACCATTACAGCGCCTTTTGCACCCGGCTGTCCCGAGCCCGGAGCAACAAAAACGCCGGATATTTTTCCGTTCAGCATGTTTTCAACCGACGGAGTCGTGATGTCGGTCAGTTTTTCATCTTTGAGTGTCTGCAAAGCTCCTGTCAGACTCTCTTTGCGTTGTACACCATAGCCGACAATTACTACTTCGTCCAAGGCCTGTGAATCTTCTTTCAAGGCAATCTTGATACTGGCCTGTCCGGTGTAGGGGATCTCTTGTGTCATATAGCCAATAAAGGAGACTTGGATGATATCGCCTCGTTTCAGACCTTCTAAAACGACCTGACCATTACTGTCAGATACGTTTCCGTTAGTCGTACCCTTTATTACTACGGAAGCTCCAACCACAGGGCCGAAAGAGTCTTCCACTGTACATGTTACTTTCCCATTCTGTTGGGAAATGCTGACACCTTGCTTTACCGGGGCTGTATCTGCCCAAGCTCCTCCCGGAACAGCCAAAGCTCCCGTTAGCAAAATAGTACTTACTAAATTTAACTTTTTCAACATAGGATTATAGATTAAAAAGAATACTGTCCGATTTTTTATGCCATCATATCTCGAATACAATAAAGGAGAGAATATTTTTGGCGATTTATGTTTTTGTTTTATACGTGGTTCTGATAGAACTAAAGCCAAAATGGCTGTATTCTGACTGTTATAATCGGATTGATAAAAGTCGGTATGCGACTTGAGTAAAAACCGGAAGTGAGAATGAAACTTTTTATGTTAATTTTGATTAATAACCAGTATTTATTTGCAAGAATAATTTACGGGTGTAAATATTTACATATATTTGCCAACGAAACGACGAAGTTCTATCAGAACTCCGGCATTATTTAGAATTTTTTTTGATTTAAATAAGCGAGTATTGCTTCTTCGTTATCCGGGTGGAACCATTTAATATCAGTGTCCCGCTTGAACCAGGTCATCTGCTTGCGGGCGTAAACGCGGGAGTTGCGTTTGATCTTTTCTATGGCAAAGTCCAAAGTCCATTCACCGTCCAAATATTTAAACAGTTCTTTGTAGCCGACCGTGTTGAGGGAGTTCAGCTCACGGAAAGGATAGACGCGGCGTGCTTCTTCCAGCATGCCGTCGGCCATCATCTGGTCTACGCGGCGGTTGATGCGGTCGTACAGCTCTTCGCGGTCACGGGTCAGCCCGATCTGTATGATCTGGAACGGACGCTTTTTGCGGGTGTTGGTGCGGAAAGATGAATAGGGTTTGCCGGTCATCCGACAGATCTCGACGGCATGGATCACGCGTTTGTAGTTGTTGCGGTCTACTTCTTCATAATGTATGGGATCGGCTTCCTTTAATTCGGCAAGGATAGGGGCAAGGCCCTTTTCTTCAAATTCTTTGTAAATGGCAACCCGTATTTCGGGTGTGACGGTAGGGATGTCGTCGATTCCTTTCGTAACAGCGTCGATATACATCATACTGCCACCCGTCATGACGACGGTCGGATGTGTGCGGTGAAGTTCCCGGAGCAGGACCATCACATCTTCTTCAAAATTGCTTGCGCTGTAATAATCGGTGAGTGACAGGGTGCCGACCATATAATGCCGTACACGTGCCATTTGTTCAGCCGTAGGGGCGGCCGTGCCTATCGGGAGGTCTTTGTAGAGCTGACGGGAGTCGGAAGAAATAATCGGTGAACCGAAATGTTCTGCTATGCGCAGGCTCAGTTCCGTCTTGCCGACTCCTGTCGGCCCCAATAGGATGACAAGGGAGTTCATTAATCAGAAACGCTCGTCGTCGTACGGATTGTCCATCGGTCCGTCGCCGAGTCCGTCGAAACCTTCTTTGTCGAGTTCATCAATATCGTATTCGGAATCACCATAGAAATCTTCGCCGATTTCGGTGTTGCCGGCTTTCGGGTCCATATCGTCGAACGACATGATTTGCACAGGCGCTTCGCCTATAGACTTGCTGCATACGGGTTTGTCCAGATCCTTTCCGGGGATGATCTCGCGGAGTTCCATGAAGAAAGCGCGTTCGGTCATATAATCGAAGACGAAAAGCAACTTCTGGTGTTCGTCTTCCAGGAGTTCTTCCAGACGTGTATCTTCCATTATATAATTGTCCACTTCGGAAGTGGTGTCCATCTCAACCAGGGTGATTTCCGTATTCTTGCTCCAGTCGTCATCGCAGATGAAGAAAGAACACATCTGATCTTTTGTGTACCCAACAGAGTCCATAATGGCATTGTACAAATCCAGGAATGTAGCTTCCGAGTCGATTTTTATCTCGTGTTTGAAGTCGTCAACTTCATCTGATAGAATTAGAAATCTAAATACCATAATCGTTATTAGTTTTTTGTTGGTTCAAAAGTAGTAAAATAAAAATAATGTGCCAATAAAATAATGTGCCAATATGCCAATGGGAGTATGAATTTAATTGGCACATTGGCACATTGCCATATTATCACATTATTTACTCATCAATCGAACCTCTGACAATACCGCGCTGAGATGATTTGATGAAGTTGAGGATCAAATCACGTTCCTCGCTGGGTTCGTATTCCGTTTCGATTGCTTTCAATGCTTCCGTATTGTTGAGGCCGCGCGTGTAAAGTGTCCGGTAGATATCCTGGATCAGGAATACCTGCTGATTGGTGAAACCGCGACGGCGCAAGCCTACGATATTGATACCGCAGTAGACGATCGGGTCGCGTCCGATCAGCGTGTAAGGAGGAATATCCTTGCCGATGCGTGAACCGCCCTGTACCATTACATGTTTGGAGATGCGTGAAAACTGGTGGACCAGGCTACCGCCGCTCACGATGGCGTAGTCGTCAATCTCTACTTCCCCGGCAATCTGCGAAGCGTTACCGATAATGATATTATCTTTCAGCACGCAGTCGTGGGCAATATGGGAATAAGCCATGATCAGACAGTTGCGGCCTACGACCGTTTTCCCTTTGGAGGCTGTTCCGCGATTGATAGTCACACATTCACGGAGCGTCGTATTATCGCCGATCTCGGCGATTGTCTGTTCTCCTTTGAACTTCAAGTCCTGGGGAATGCCGGCGATCACGGCTCCCGGAAATACATTACAATTATTACCGATTCGTGCGCCGTCCAGAATCGTTACATGCGAATGAATACGGCAGTTTTCACCGATTACGACATCTTTCTCGATTACGGCAAACGGGTCAATCGTTGTGTTCTGACCGATCTTTGCTTCGGGATGAACGACTGCTAAGGGGGATATACTCATTACCTTATATAATTATTTGTTTTTGACAATCTGTGCCATAAATTCGGCTTCGCTCACTAACTTATCGCCTACGAAGACATAACCTTTCATGGTGGAAATACCCCGGCGTATCGGAGCCAGCAGTTCCAGACGCAGGATCAGCGTGTCACCCGGAACAACCTTCTGGCGGAATTTCACGCCGTCGATCTTCATGAAATAAGTAGAGTAGCGTTCCGGTTCGTCAACCGAATTCAGAACGAGCAGTCCTCCGGTCTGTGCCATCGCTTCCACCTGCAATACGCCCGGCATAACCGGTTCCTGTGGGAAATGGCCTGTAAAGAACGGTTCGTTGCTTGTGATGTTTTTCACACCTACGATATAGTTGCCGCCGATCTCGATGATCTTGTCGACCAGCAAGAACGGGTAACGGTGCGGGAGCAACTCGCGGATGCGGTTGATGTCCATCACCGGCGCATTGTTCGGATCGTAGATCGGAGCCTGTACTTCGTTCAGCTTGATGTCCTTGCGGATCATACGTGCCAACTGGTTGTTGACCTTATGTCCCGGGCGGGTTGCAATCACCCGGCCCCGGATCGGTTTGCCGATCAATGCTAAGTCGCCGATCACGTCGATCAGCTTATGGCGTGCCGGTTCGTTGTCGAACACTAACGGTTTGTTGTTGATGTAGCCCAGGTCTTTCACATCCTTGTGCGGGATGTTCAGCTTGTCCGCCAGGTTGTCGAGTACTTCCTGAGACACTTTCTGGTCGTAGATCACGATCGCATTGTCGAGGTCTCCGCCTTTGATCAGGTTGTTCTGCAGCAACATTTCCACTTCGCGGACAAATACGAATGTACGGGAAGCCGCCAATTCAGCCGGGAACTCGCTTAAATCGTTCAAGGTGGCGAATTGGTTGGAAAGCACGGGCGAATCGAAAGAAATCAGTACATTGACACTGAACTTATCATCCGGAAGGATAATGAGCGAAGAACCGGTCTCTTCATCCTTTACTTCGATTTTATGCTTTACTATGTAATAATCTTTCGGTGCGTTCTGTTCTACGACACCGGCTTTTTGTATCTCTTCGCTAAAGAAACGTGAGCTGCCGTCCAGGATCGGAAATTCGGGAGCGTTCACTTCTATCAGGCAGTTGTCTATTTCGTAGGCATATAAGGCTGCCATCGCATGTTCAATGGTACTTACCTGAATGCCGTTTTTGGAGAGCACGGTCCCTCTCTGGGTTCCGGCTACATTTTCGGCTACGGCATCGATTACAGGTTCTCCTTCCAGGTCAACACGTTTTATCTTATATCCATGATTTTCGGGCGCAGGGTGGAATGTGATTTGAATGTCCAACCCCGTATGCAACCCTTTTCCTTGCATAGAGAAACTCGTGGCAAGCGTCTTCTGTTTCTGCATACGTTTATCTGATTTATTTATTAAGTTCTTTTTTTAATTGCTCAATCTCACGCTGCATCTGTCCCATCTGGCGGTACATATCCGGCAAACGGTTGAAGATGGCGCTCGAGCGCATGAACGCCTTTGCGTTGATGGCCGGAGCTCCCAGCAGAGTCGTCGGTTCTTTTACGTCACTGATCACACCGCATTGTGCACCGAATACGACATGGTCGGCTACATGAATATGACCGGATAATCCGGCCTGTCCGCCAAACATGCAATGGCTGCCGATCTTAACGGAACCGGCAATGCCAACCTGGGCTGCCATAACCGTATTTTCGCCGACTTCCACATTGTGGGCGATCTGCACGAGGTTGTCCAGTTTCACGCCCCGGCGGATGATAGTCGAGTCCATAACGGCACGGTCGATCGTCGTATTGGCGCCGATCTCGACATCGTCTTCTAAAACGACATTGCCCAACTGGGGAATCTTTTTGTAATTATCGCCTTCGGGAGCAAATCCGAAGCCGTCTGATCCGATTACGCTTCCGGCGTGCAGGATACAGTTGTTGCCAATCACACATCCGTTATAGATAGTTGCGTGCGGATAGATCGTGCAGTTTTCTCCGATCGTTACGTTGTCGCCAATGTAAGCGTGCGGATAGATCCGGCAGTTCTTGCCGATCTTCACATTTTCACCGATATAGGCGAAGTTCCCGACATAGCAGTCTTCGCCGACTGTTGCTGAGCTGGCAATAAAAGCTGTGGCATCTATTCCAGCCTTTTTCGCTTTCGCCTGTTCCACAATATTCAGCAGTATGGCAAGCGAAGCATAGGCATTGGCAACCTTTACCAAGGTCGCTTTCACCGGTTCGGAAGGAGTGAAATCATTGTTTACCAAAACAATGCTTGCTTCAGTGTTGTAGATGAAATGTTCGTATTTGGGATTGGCCAGGAACGATAATGTTCCCGGTTTACCTTCTTCTATTTTAGAGAAGTTGTTCACTTTCACTTCAGGGTTGCCTTCAACGGTTCCTCCTAAAACACTTGCTATTTGTTGGGCTGAAAACTCCATTACTTATTTTTTTATATATATTTCAAATGCAATAACCTGACTTGCACCAAGGCATTTTGCAAAAATGGTGAAAATTATTGGGATAGCCTATGCTTTACAAGGAATAATTCCTTTATCATGCAGATAACCTGCCATTTCGCGTTGTACGGCCTCTGCCGCAGCGCGTGCTACGGTCGCAAAATTCTCTGTTTTGTCTGCATAGATAATGGCACGGGAGGAGTTGACCAACAGTCCGCATTGATCGTTCATACCGTATTGTGCGACTTCGGCAAGGCTTCCGCCCTGAGCGCCTACGCCCGGTACCAGCAGGAAGTGATTGGGAGCATGTTTACGGATGTCGAGGAACATCTTGCCTTGCGTTGCGCCTACCACATACATCATCTGTTCGTCGGTAGCCCATTCTTGCGATTTCTTCAGTACTTTCTCGAACAGGCGTTCGCCGTTGGCATCTTCCGTCATCTGGAAATCCTGTGAGCCTTTGTTGGAGGTCAACGCCAGCAGGATAACCCACGCTTCCGGATAGATCAGGAACGGTTTCACACTGTCTTCGCCCATATACGGAGCCACTGTTACGGCGTCTACCTTGATATGATCGAAGAACGAACGGGCATACATTTCGGATGTGTTACCGATGTCGCCGCGCTTCGCATCGGCAATGATAAACTGGTCGGGATAGTTTTCACGCAGATAAGCGACTGTCTTTTCAAAAGACAACATACCTTTCACACCCAGGCTTTCGTAGAAAGCGAGGTTCGGCTTGTAGGCCACGCAATAGTCGGCCGTAGCGTCGATGATTGCCTTATTGAATGCGAAAATGGGATCTTCTTCATCCAGCAGATGCTGCGGGATCTTCTTTATATCAGTATCCAGTCCTACGCAAAGGAAGGATTGCTTTTTCTTGATGTTTTCGAATAATTGCTGCTTGTTCATGTTGTTACGTGTAAAAAATTAGTCTAAAAATAATGTTATAGTTCAGACTCTTTCAGTCGTTCAGCATTCTCTGCCACGATCAGCTGATCGAGGCATCCTTGTATATCCCCATCCATAAAGGCTGAAAGATTGTAAATCGTGTAATTGATACGATGGTCGGTGATACGTCCTTGCGGGTAATTGTAGGTACGGATCTTGGCCGAACGGTCGCCGGTGGAGACCATCGTTTTCCGTTTGTCGGCAATATCGTCCAGATATTTCTGATGTTCCTTGTCGTAGATGAACGAACGCAGACGGGTAAGCGCCCGTTCCTTGTTCTTCGGCTGGTCGCGCGTCTCGGTACATTCGATCAGGATTTCTTCGCTCACGCCGGTATTCGGATTCTTCCATACATAGCGCAGGCGGACACCCGATTCGACCTTGTTCACGTTCTGCCCTCCGGCGCCACCCGAACGGAATGTGTCCCATTTGATCTCGCCTTCATTGATTTCTACATCGAATTCATCTGCTTCGGGAAGTACGGCAACAGTGGCTGCCGAAGTATGCACACGTCCCTGAGTCTCGGTGGCCGGTACGCGTTGTACACGATGCACACCCGATTCGTATTTGAGAGTGCCGTACACCTTTTCCCCGCTGACGGTAAAGATAATTTCCTTGAAACCTCCCGCTGCGCCTTCGCTACAACTGGACAGGGCGACTTTCCAGCCTTTCATCTCACAATACTTCACGTACATGCGGTACAGGTCGCCGGCAAAAAGCGCCGCTTCGTCACCTCCCGTCCCTCCGCGTATCTCGACAATCGCATTTTTGTCGTCCTGCGGATCGGTCGGAACCAGAAGCAGCTTGATTTCTTCTTCCAATACCGGGATGCGGTTGTTGCATGCGTCCAGCTCTTCGCGGGCCATTTCGCGCATCTCCGGGTCCTGTTCGCTGTCCAGCAGTTCGCGGGCCTCTTTGATACCGTTCAATGCCTTGACATACTCCTCACGAGCGGCAACGATCTTTTCCAGATCGCGGTATTCTTTGTTTAATTTGACGAACCGTTTCATGTCGGCAATAACTGCCGGGTCGGTAATTAACGTACCGACTTCCTCAAAACGGCTCACCAATCCGTCTAACTTCTCTAATAAATTGCTTTCGGCCATTTATAATTAATAGGTAAAGCGACCATTCTCGCTTTCGATGATTAATTCGTTCTTTTCCGCTTCCTCGACAAAGCCGACAATCTGTGCATCTATGCCGAAACTTTTCGAGATGCTGATCACTTCTTCCGCATATTCAGGCGCGATGTAGACTTCCATACGGTGTCCCATATTGAATACTTTGTACATCTCGCTCCAGTCCGTACCGCTCTGTTCCTGAATAATCCGGAAAAGGGGAGGAACGGGGAAGAGGTTGTTTTTAACGATCCGTTTGTTTTCAACAAAATGCATGACTTTGGTCTGTGCACCGCCGGAACAGTGTACCATCCCGTCGATCTGCGGGCGCAGTTTGTCCAGCAGCACCTTAATTACCGGAGCGTATGTTCGGGTAGGGGAAAGCACTAACTTGCCGGCGTCGATACCTAATTCTTCGATCCGGTCCGTCAGTTTCAAGCCGCCGGAGTAAACCAATTCATCCGGCACGGCAGCGTCATAGCTTTCCGGATATTTTTTAGCCAGATACTTGGCAAATACGTCGTGGCGGGCAGAGGTCAAACCGTTACTGCCTGTTCCACCGTTATATTCTTTTTCGTAAGTGGCCTGTCCGAAGGAAGCCATTCCCACGATCACATCACCACCTTTGATGTTCTTGTTGTCGATTACATCGGCGCGTTTCATGCGGCAGGTAACCGTGCTGTCGACGATGATAGTACGAACCAGGTCGCCCACGTCGGCTGTCTCTCCGCCTGTCGCATAGCAACCGACTCCCATTTCACGGAGTTCGGCCAATAGTTCGTCCGTCCCGTTGATAATGGCGGAGATCACCTCTCCGGGTATCAGCAGTTTGTTACGGCCGATTGTCGAGGAAACTAATATATTGTCGACTGCGCCTACGCACAGCAGGTCGTCGATGTTCATGATCAATGCGTCTTGTGCGATGCCTTTCCAGACGGACAAGTCCCCGGTCTCTTTCCAGTACATATAGGCCAGGGATGATTTGGTTCCGGCTCCGTCGGCATGCATGATGTTGCAATATTCGGGATCACCGCCCAGAATATCGGGGATGATCTTACAGAATGCTTTGGGAAATATTCCCTTGTCGATGTTCTTTATTGCATTGTGAACATCTTCTTTCGAAGCGGATACCCCGCGTAGGTTGTAACGTTGGTCACTCATTTTTTTCTGAAATTTGCCTGCAAAGATACTATTTTTTTGTCTTACTTATCTAAGTTTTAGAACATCTCCTTCTTCGGGAATATAATCATAGTGCTTTTTATTCATTTTATATAAGCTCTTGATCTGTATTCCGTACTTCTGCGCGATGCTATGCATGGATTCGCCCACCTGCACGACATGGTCGTAATTCGGCTTGTCGGCTTTCTTCTTTTTCTTTTCCAAATAGACGATGTCGCCTTTCTGCAGCGGGAAGTCTTCCGGCACCTCGTTATACTTCTTCAGGTCTTTCACCCGGAAACCGAGGCTGGCGGCAATATCGTCGAAACTGTCCCGTCCGTTGGAGTAGACATACAGCAATCCGTTTGTCCGGTAGACCGTGTATTTGGAGACGCGGGCGGGCTGCTTGGTGGGTTTCGATGCGCCTCCCTTGGCGGTGTCGTAACGATAGAGCTCGTAGTCTTCGATCAGTTTGATCAACCGGTTGGCATAAGCCCGGTCGGTTGCATACCCGCATTTCTGCAAGCCCCGTGCCCAACCTTTGTAGTCCGTAACCTTTAGTTTGAACAGGGGAGCATAGCGCGGACGATCGACGAGGAAACGGGCATGGTCTTCATATGATTGTTCCGGATTCTTATATTTACGGAAACATTCTCCCCGCAGATCGTCATCGTGATAGACGCGTCCGCCCCGCCAGTCGGAGTGGCATTTGATGCCGAAATGGTTGTTCGACTTGCGCGCCAGTTCGCTTTGCCCGGCGCCGGATTCCAGCAAGCCCTGCGCAAGCGTGATACTCGCCGGTATGCGGTATTTCTTTTGATGCTGGATGGCCAGGTTGCTATATTGTTTGATGTACTTTTCGTATGACGGCACTTTCCGCTGGCTTGCTGCCAGAACTGTCCCTGTAATGGAAAATATCACAAGTATGGAAAGAATTCGTAGTGTTAATCGCATGACTGATCTGTTATTGTAATTATTTCAGAGACAAAGATAATTATTTCCGGCATTGGTTAAAAGTTTCATGCCGAAGAAACAAAAAATCCATCTCGGAGAAACTAAAGTTCCATGCCGATGAAACAAAAGTTTCACAGGGTCGAATATGCTGAAACTTTTTGTTCCGGCAGGCTGAATTTCCTTTTCGGAAGTGTTTTTTCCGGTTTCGGAAACTAATTTCCTATAACAGCAGAAAAGGTCTTTTACTTTTGGACGGAATTTAAAAGATGAGATATGAAGATTAGATTGAATCCCGTCCTGCTTGTAGGCATTGCCCTGTTGTTTGTCTCCTGCAAAGATAAGGATATAAAAAAAGAGCAGGGCATAGAGGTGAATACGGCCCGCGTATCATCCGTTTCTATGGATGGCGATACGGAGTTTGCCTTTATCGCCCAACCGTTCCGGACCTCCGAACTTTCTTTTCGTGTGAGCGGTCCGGTCGACCAGTTTGACGTGTATACCGGTAACCGGTATAGGCGTGGGAGTATTATAGCCGGTATCGATCCGCGTGATTTCCGGATTCGCCGTAACCGTGCGGAAGCTGTGTTTCTGCAAGCAAAAGCCGAATATGAGCGTATACAGGTTTTGTTTGAGAAAGAAAATGTGGCGGCCAGTGTCTATGAGAAAGCAAAAGCGGATTATGCATCGGCAAAAGCTGCTTTCGAAACAGCCGTGAATGAGTTGGAAGACACGAAGCTGCTCGCCCCGTTCGATGGCTATGTCGGAGAGGTTTATCTGGAAAAGTTTCAGGATGTAAAAGCTTCCCAACCTGTGATTTCCTTTATCGATATCGACCGGCTTAAAATAGAAGTCTATGTGACACAGGATATCGCCTGTTCCATACAGCCCCGCGATACGATCCGCCTGCGTTTCGATACACAACCCGATCAAATATATAAAGCAGGCGTGGTCGAGATATCCAAAGGAACGACCCGCAATAATCTATCCTATCTGTTGACGGCTATCTTACCGAATGAGGATAACAGATTGTTGTCCGGTATGTCCGGAAAGGCTTTCCTGAAATCTGCCCCTGTGGTTTCCGGGAATATAACCATCCCGCAGGCTGCCCTTTGTCATCGTCCTTCGGTAGGGGATTATGTTTGGGTAGTAAATCCTGAAACAAACCGTGTTGCCCGTCAGTCTGTAACGGTCGGTGAATTGTTGCCGGACGGGACTGTCCGGATAGAAGAGGGGTTGCAGAAGGATGAGGTCGTGGCGACAAGCGGACTTCGTTTCTTGTCGGACGGAATGGATGTATCAATTTCAGAAAGAGGAAAACGATGAAGCTGGTCAAGTATTTTCTGCAAAAGAAAGCTGTCACGGTGCTGTTGCTGGTCTTAGTCCTGGCCGGTGGGCTTTTCTCGTATGTCAAAATGGGAAAGCTGGAAGATGCTCCTTTTACGATTAAGCAGGCTTTGGTACTGACGCCTTATCCGGGGGCTTCTCCGATGGAAGTGCAATCGCAGGTGACGGATGTGCTGGAAGAAGCGATTCAATCGCTTGGCGAACTCTATTATCTGAAGACGGAGAATCGTGCAGGGTTATCAAAAATCACAGTTTATGTGAAAAAGGAAATCCGTGCCGATGAGATGCAGCAATTGTGGGACAAGCTACGCCGGAAAGTGAACGATGTACAGGGAAAGTTACCGGCTGGCGCCGGTACATCTATTGTGAATGACGATTTCGGTGATGTCCTGGGCGTGTTTTATGGCCTGACGGGAGACCGTTATACATATCGTGAACTGGAAGACCAGGCCAAACAGATCAAGAACGAACTGCTGAAGGTTAAAGATGTCGCTAAAATTGAAATATATGGAGTCAGGACGCCAACGATCGATGTGTCTGTAAGTCCCTCTGTGATGGCACGTAGCGGTATTACGACAGCCGATATCGCCCATGCTTTTGATGCCCAGAACCGGGTGGTGGATGCCGGTGGCATCGATGCCGGACAGAATCGTATCCGGATCGAATCGACCGGTAATTTCTATTCGCTGGATGATATCCGGAACCTGACGATCGTTTCGCGTACCGGAGAGCATTTCCGTCTGGCCGATGTCGCGACGATCGAAGAGAGTTATCAGCAACCGGCCTCCAACCTGATGCGGATAGATGGCAAGCCGGCTGTCGGAATTGCCATCTCTACCGTCCCGACGGGAAATGTGGTGGATATGGCGGAAGTAGTGAAAACCTGTATCGGCAAGCTAACCGAAACCATGCCCGAAGGATTCGAATTGCAATCCATATACGACCAGGGTTACGAATCGGATGTCGCCAATCAGGGCTTTATCCTCAATCTGATCATATCGGTTGTTACCGTTGTGGCGATCCTGTTGTTCTTTATCGGATTTAAGAACGGTATTCTCGTCGGGAGCGGATTGGTCTTTTCCATTTTCGCGACTTTGATCGTGATGTTCGGATCGGGAATCGCTTTGCAACGAATGTCGTTGGCGGCTATTATTATTGCGATGGGAATGTTGGTCGATAATGCGATTGTAGTGTCGGACTCGGCATTGGTCAATATGCAGCGCGGTATGCGTAAACGGGTGGCGATTATGCGGGCTTGTTCGGCAACGGCACTTCCTTTGCTGGCGGCTACCGTGATTGCGATCCTGACCTTCCTGCCTATTTATTATTCGCCTCATATCACCGGCGAACTGTTGTCTTCGTTGGTGGTCGTTATCGGCGTTTCGTTGATGTTTAGTTGGATATTTGCTTTGACGCAGACGCCTTTCTTTATTCAGGAATACGTCCGCCGCCCGCGTCCCGAAGAGTTGCAGGATTCGTTGTTTTCCGGTAAATATTATGAGAAGTTCCGCTCTTCCCTGCATTGGGTGATCCGGCACCGGACAGTTACGCTCGGTAGTTTGGTTGTGATGCTGGTATTGTCAGCCTGGAGCTTCAGGTTTATCCCGAAAGTGTTTGTCCCGGCCTTGGATAAACAATATTTCACCTTGGATATCTGGTTGCCGGAAGGCGTGAAGATAGAAGAGACGGACCGGTTGGCTACGGAAATGGCGGATTATATCCGGGAGTATGAGCAAACAGAAATGATTTCAACTTATGTCGGGCGTACACCCCCGCGCTATTATCTCTCTAATGTGTCGTTTGGGCCGCAGTCCAATTATGCACAAGTTCTGGTCAAATGTAAATCCTCCAAAGAGTCGCGGGAATTGCATGCCTTGCTGCAGGACTCGATTCGTACACGTTTTCCGGGTCCGCTGATTAAAGTCAATAAGTTTGAGTTGAGTCCGCTGACTGAGGCGGTGATAGAAGCCCGTTTCCTCGGACCGGACCCGCAAGTGTTGGATTCGTTGGTCGGAGAGGCTATAGAGATTATGCGGCGTAATCCGAAAGTGGCCGATGCCCGTAATGAATGGGGAAATATGTCGATGATGATTCGTCCGGTCTATGATCCGGTAAAAGCAGGCGCGTTAGGCATAACAAAAGCTTCGATGATGGAATCCGTCAAATCTATCAACGATGGAACGCTGGTCGGTATTTATCGTGATAATGAGAAAAAGGTTCCTGTCCTGTTAAAATCGGATGGGGCGGGGGTGACGGATGCCCGTTCGTTAGGAAACTTTTCCGTATGGAACGGCGAACGGTCGGCTCCTTTGTCGCAAGTGACGGAGCGGATTGAAACAACCTGGGAGTTTCCGCAAGTGCGTACCTATAACCGGCAATTGTCCATGTCTGCCATGTGCGGTGTGAAATCGGGGTACACGATGGCGGAGGTACATGGCGAGATTCGTCATGAGGTGGAACGGATGAAACTTCCGGAAGGATATTCTTTTTTCTGGGACTCTCAATATAAGGACCAAAGAGAAGCCATGCAGGCGATAGCCAAGTTTTTTCCGCTGGCATTCTTGATGTTGGTGGTTGTCTTGGTCGCTTTGTTCGGAAACTTCCGGCAACCGGTAATTATCCTTTGTGTTTTACCCCTGTCGTTGATCGGAGTGGCAGTAGGAATGTTGTTGACCGGTTTTGATTTCGGCTTTTTCCCTATTGCCGGTTGGCTGGGCCTGTTGGGGATGATTATAAAGAATGTGATCGTGTTGCTGGATGAGATCAACGTACAGCGAAAGAAAGGTGTTACCCCGTACACGGCGGTTGTCGAAGCTACCGTCTCCCGAACACGTCCGGTACTGATGGCTGCAACGACTACTATCCTCGGAATGGTTCCGCTTCTTTTCGATGTGGCGTTCGGAGGGATGGCTGCTACTATTATTTTCGGCTTGACGTTTGCCACACTGTTGACTTTGTTTGTAACCCCGGCATTGTATACTCTATTTTATAAGGTAAAAAAAGAACAGATATGAGAAAAAAGTATCTATTGATAAGTGTGTTCCTGCTCTGGACCGGAGTTTCTTATTCCCAACAAAGCTCATTGCTAAAGAAATACCGGTCTATGGCTTTGGAATACAGCCATGATCTGAAATCGGCAGATAAGAATATTTCGGCCAGCATCGAGCTGGAAAAAGCGGCGAAGGCTGACTGGAAACCAAAGCTGTCCGGAAATGCCAATTTCCAGTATACCGGGCAACCGATCCAGTTGACATTGGATCTTCCTGCCCTTGAACAACCGATGACGTTTGAAGGCCGTGACTTGAAATACGGTGTTTCCCTTTCTTTGCTTCAACCTGTTTATACGGGAGGGCGGATTCTGGAATCGATCCGTATGGCCGGACATCGTCATTCGTTAGCCTCCAATCAGGAAGAATTGTTTCGCTCGGCTGTCTGTTACCAGACGGATATGCAATATTGGAATACGGTGGCGCGGAGGGAAATTGTCGATGTGGCGCTTGAGTACCGCAATTCGATGTCTACCTTAGAGCAAACGATTCGCGAGCGGGTAGAGGCGGGCTTGGTTGACCGGCAAGAATTACTGATGGTCGAGGTAAAGAAGAATGAGGCGGAATATCAGTTGTTGCAGGCAAAAAGTAATTTCGAGATAGGCCGTATGGCCCTTAATTCGTTGATCGGAGTGAATTTGCAGGATCCGACCGAAATAGATCGAAGCATTCCGGAGGTCGGCTATACGAATGATATCTGGATATCGGACGGAGCAGGAAGACCGGAGATCCGTATGGCATACGATCAGTTGAAGATGGCGGAAAGCTCATTGAGGTTGACGGATTCCCGCTACAAACCACAGTTATACATTGGGCTGGACGGGAGTTACTCGTCTCCGGGTTATGATTTTCGTGCGGATTTGGATCCTAACTATGTGGTATATGCCAAATTGTCCGTACCTTTGTTCGAGTGGGGAAAACGCAGGAATGAGAAGCGGGCCTCTACAATGAAAATTGGTATGGCAAACGATCAGATCAACAAAGTTGAAGATCAGGTGAACCTTGAAGTGCAAACAGCCCGCACCTCTTTGTCCCAGGCGCTTGAACAGGTGGAACTGGCAGAAAACTCGTTGGGGAAAGCGCGCGAGAACGAGCGGATGGCCTTGGAGCGTTACGCGGAAGGGAAAATATCGGTAGTGGAAGTGATAGAAGCACAGGCGTACCGGCAGACTTCGCAGCTAAATTACGTACAAGCCAAAGCACTTGCCCAGGGCTATTATTCCGGGTTGATAAAGGCGTTAAATAAATATTGATTGTGTGTGAAATAAATATTCTGTAATTTGGATGAAACGGGTATGAAGTGGAATGCAATTTTATATGGTTTGTTGTTTTCCGGGTTAGGAGCTTTTTCCTATCTCTTACTCGTAAATTATACGGAACTATCCGCCCATGTGGCGGATGTTCTGTATTCGAAAGGGGCGTTTGTATTCTTTGTGGCAGCTTTCAATGTCTTGGGGTATTCGACATTGAGGATCAGTTCGTGGATGAATGATCAGTATGCGTTGAACATTCGGAAAAGATGGAAAATAGTTGTGATCTATGCGATCGTAATGTTGTTGTTGCTCTTATTGAATTACAGTCTGCTGGTCGTAGCCAAGATGCTGGTCGGTATGGACGATCCGCTTATCTTCCCCAATGGAGGGTGGCGTATTCTGCTGGTCGTCTGGTTGGTCGAGTTGGTTATTTTAGGCTTGTTGCTGGCGAACCGTTCTATCCAGAACACATTGAAATTGCAGCAGGAAGCCGCAGCGTTGCAAAAGGAAAACAATACGGCACGCTACACCGCTTTACAAAACCAGCTGAATCCTCATTTCCTGTTCAATAGCTTGAACACGTTGATTGCCGAAATCGAATACAATCCTGATAATGCGGTCCGTTTCACCAAAAACTTATCCAGTGTATACCGGTATGTCCTGCAAAGCCAGGATAAAACGCTGGTCTCACTCGGAGAAGAGCTGGAGTTCCTGGATTCATATCTGTTTCTGCATAAGGTGAGGCTGGGAGATTGTATCAGTTGTGTGTGCGATATCCCTGCCGACCTGACGGAAGCGATGCTTCCTCCGCTTACTTTACAATTGTTAGTGGAAAATGTGATCAAGCATAATACGATTACCTCCGCCCGGCCGATGAAGATCGATATTTTCGTGCAGGAAGATCGTCTGGTCGTTGCCAACCTTGTACAGCCCCGTAAAAGCAGGGAATCGTCCGGTATCGGGTTGAAGAATTTGTCAAATCGTTGCAAGCTGATGTTGGGTGAGGAAATCCGGGCCTTACATGAAAAAGAAATGTTTATCGTAAAAGTTCCGTTGTTGGTATGAATAAATTGAATGTAGTCATAATAGAAGATGAGGTACCGGCGGCCCGTTTGTTGAATTCGATGGTGATGCGCCTGCGTCCGGAGTGGAACGTAACTGTCCTGCCGGGCAGTGTAGACGAAGCGGTCCTGTGGTTCCGGGAACACCCGCATCCGGATATTATCTTTCTCGATATACAGTTGGCAGACGGCAATTCGTTTGATTTTCTTTCGGTAGCCAAACCTACTTCGGTTGTTATCTTTACGACTGCTTATGATCAGTACGCGGTTCGGGCATTTGCTGTCAACAGTATCGATTATATACTGAAGCCGGTAGACGAAAAGCGTCTTTCGGATGCCATTCTGAAATATGAGACATTGCTGGGGGGCGAATATGTCAAATCGCAGGATTATCTGGAGACTTTACTTGATGCACTGCAACAGAAGGAAAAACGTTACCGGTCTCGTTTCCTGATTTCAGGAGTCGATCGTTTTTGGACGTTACGGGTTGACGATATTGCCTATTTTTATTCGGAAAACAAGGTGACATTTGCTGTTACGAAAAATGGTCAGGAACATATCATTGATTTATCTCTCAATAAATTGACGGATCAATTGGATCCGGCCTGTTTCTTTAGGGCTAATCGGCAGATCATTGTTTGCATTGATGCTATCGACCATGCGGAACCTTATTTTAACGGAAAGATCGTAGTAACGGTACGTCCGCCTTATAAAACCAAAGTGACGATTAGCGAAGAAAAACTCTCTGCGTTCAAATTATGGCTTAATTTTTAGTATTTTTGCCAATATCACATTAAATGTTGCCTTATGAAAGAGATCAAACTGGAAACAAGAATCAGAATATATCCGCTTGTCGAGTTGCCGGATGAAGAATTGCCGTTGATGCAAGCAGCCGTAAAGGCTACGGAACAGTCGTATGCCCCTTATTCGAAGTTTCATGTAGGGGCAGCCGCCCTGTTGGCAAACGGTACGATTGTGACCGGAAGCAATCAGGAAAACGCCGCCTATCCGTCCGGTTTGTGTGCGGAACGGGTGACTTTGTTTCATGCCGGCCATCGGTATCCGGATGTCCCGGTTGTTGCGCTTGCTATCGCTGCCGCCACAAATGGCCGCCAGGTAGAAAGTATTTCACCCTGTGGCGCCTGTCGCCAAGTCTTGTTGGAAACAGAACAACGCTACGGCAAACCGATGAAGGTGCTGTTATGCGGAACAAAAGAGGTGATTATAGCGGAGAGTGCCGAATCGTTGTTGCCTCTTTGTTTCGGAGCGAAAGATTTGCAATAAGAAGTTTGGATGTTTTTTTACAATAAGCCCCCTTCTTTGTAGCGCAACCAAAGCAGGAAAAATTGATCATAAACTTGATAGATCCCTTTATCAAAAGTGATGAAATCCTTTTCCAGCAAACCTTTTGCTGCTGATGATACTGAACTTGCGGATATCAAACGGTATTTGCGTACAAAATTGCCGCCGGATATGGCTTCAGCCTTTCCCTCTGCTGCTATGGCTTGGAAAACAGCTCGTTGTTTTTCAGGCATTTGATATAATAATGTTTCATAAGTGTCTGACGAAAGATCAAGAATATCTTTAATTGCGATATCTGTCATTTCAGGTAAGCATCTTCCTCCTTCCGGGGTCATGGTAAAAAGAATGTTCATCACTTTCTGCATGTAGGAGGTTATGCCCTCGAAGCGTTCATACAGGTTGATTACAACTTCCGGCAATAATTCTTTCCCTTCTTGCGTAAAATGCCTGCAACAGAATTCAGTATATTTCTCCAAAGAAATAGGGGCAAGATTGATCAAAGTAACCGACTGATAGAAAGGACGTGCCGGGGAAGTAAACATCGATATTATTTTCATTTGTCAGGAGTGAAACAATTTTAGCTGTTTCTTTTTCCCGGTCACAAAAATACTTCGGCGACACATAACCGTTTGTTACAAATGGATTGTTCATACGATTTCTTGTTTATTGTCAGACAAATATAAAGAAAATATCATTATTATCATAAAGTGATTATCATTTTATGATGATAATGACACCTAATACAACGTGTGCGGCCGGAGGTGTCCCGGCTCATTATCCAAGCGAACCAGGTCCATCAGGTCGCATAGGTCGTCGGTTGTGGCGGAGTCTATGCGCAGTTTGTCGCTCAGGTAATCCACTGTTTCGGAGAAGTCGAAAGCGAGGAGCAGGCAGAAAGACAGATGCCTGTATGACGGGACGCCGCCGTTGCCCTTTCCTTCCGATAGCGAGAGCAGCCGCCGAAGCAAGACGGGTTCGCGGAGGATGTAGACCAGCGAACCGAACACCGTATGCCGGCGCAGGTAGTCGGCTGTACGTTGCTTGTCGTGCAACAACAGGTTTGTTAGAAACGTACGGTAACTTTTTGCAAGCGTGTCCCACTCCGTAAAAGCGGTGTCGTAGGCCGCCTTGTAATAAAAAGGATGCTTTTCAACGGGTAACGTACTCAATTTAAGGTTAAACTTCTTGACCGAAGGAATTTCCTTCCCAAATAACTCTTTTAAGTCTTGATACATAGAACGGGCGCAGAAGATTCTGATTTTCCCTCTGCGCCCGAAAAGCCACCGGACAGATCGGTTATAGCTTTCGCAGTGGTTGAAAGAAACGCTCCGTCAAACGCAGTTCTCCTATTACGATTCCGGCCGCAGCTTTCATTTCCCGCACGGCAGGAAGACAGATTCCGTAGTTGGTGGCCAGTGCGCCGGGGAAGACAATTTCCACCATATAATTGTCTTCCGGCGAAACCATCAAAACCGACAAGATGTATTCTTCTCCGTATCTATCCATGCGATTTAGTGCAGATTATTTTGATATTGTTTTGAAATGATAAATGATGATTTAACGGTGCGTTTGCTCGTATTTACCGGACGCAGACGGGCGCAGATTACGCAGAGGAACGCAGACTTATTTTCTTTTAAAACAA
>NZ_QUGV01000027.1:70106-79137 GCF_003479205.1 Parabacteroides sp. AF17-28
TTTTAAAACAATAAATGATCTGCGTTCAAGGGTTCAGAATTTTCATCAGCCCCTTGCCCGGCTTGAATTTGACACTCTTGCGGGGAGGGATGGGGGCTGGAACGCCTGTACGCGGGTTACGCCCCATGCGGCCGGGTTGCTCCCAGCAGCTGAACTGGCCGAAGTTTTGCAGGCAAATGGAATTACCTTTCCGCAACTCTTCGTTAAAGACGTCGCACAAGGTGTCGAGGTATTGCTGAGATTCTTTACAAGTAATTCCCAACCGGTGGGAAAGGGTTTGTGATAGTTCTTTTTTATTCATTGCTGTTAGTTAATTTGTTGATTGTATTTTTACGCACCGTCCGATAAATCCGAATCCTAAATGACGATTGGAAGAAGATAATTGCCCACCATTTTGACTTAGTTGATACATTTTGAGAGGGGCCGACGACCAGTAAACGCTTGTACTGCCGGGTTCTCCTATTCCTGCATTCATGTAACTCAAATAACCGCAATACTGATACCAGGATATACCACGATAATAGGCTCCGCGTGTCGTAGTATTCCAATTTTGCATAGTATAACCTGTCATCTTTCCAATAAAAGCTGAAGACGGTATCTTCCAACCAGCCGGACAAGGGTCAAACATCGTTTTTGTATCATTTGTCCATAAAGGATAAGTAGTCGACTCTGTCCACCATTTTCCCTTTTCCATATCGCTACTACTATTATCCGTATAAAATACATCCGGATGTGCAATCGCTTTTTGTATCAAATTTGCTTGATTATCGCTACCTTCTATGACTGTTCCAGATCTTAAATAATCTCCTTCCCCATCATATAAAGGACGGAGAATGTTGGAAGAAATGCCATTACTTAAAGGGAACGGGTCTTTTCTACCCCATTGATACGCATAGCCGATAGTTGTAATGGCTCCGGGTGTAGCTGTCGTTGCCCCTAAATCCCTGTCCATCCAGGTTCCTCCATCTTGGCTGATATAATAAACATTTCCACCCGGGACCTCGCCTGTAGTGGCTCCTTTGCCCGGATCATAATCGGATATCCAGATGTGCCAACTCCAGAGTATATCTCCCTTTTGCCCTGCTTCACTGTATGCTGCAAGCAACAGGTTGCCGGAGGCTCCGGGAGAGGCTTTAAACAATGCCTGACCGGTACTTTCAAAAAAGGTAAGGTCTTGTATCAGCCCGTCGGGAGTATCGGCCGTTTGCCAAACCACTCCAATACTTTTAATTTTAGAGGAAGCTGCGGTACCTACACAGGTAGCATAGTCAGCAATGCCTGAAACCGCAGCACCGGGAGCAACCAACAGATTAATCAAAACAGTTGTTCCGGGTAAAACCATATAACAATTAGCAGCATCACGGGGCGCCGGTAATTCTACGACTTGTATCCGTTTATCAGCCGTATTCATCCCGGCAAGAGAAAAATCGACATTATAAATCCGGTTTGATTCGACGTTGTAATCCGAAACATTGTCATTCCCCAGGTAAATCCTGTACGAAACTAATTTTGGGGCAATTCCATCATTCTGCAATCCGCTGATTTCGACATACGTGCAATACTCTCCCTGTCCGTTGGGTGCGGTCGTATCTGTTTTATCTTTTTCTCCGGTCGCCGTTCCTTTTCCTCGCTTGTTTTCGGGTATATACCAGGTATATCCTCCGGTTATATTTTCTGACACGGAAAGATAGTTCTGGAATTTTTCGGATGTAGCTTCCGGCACGGTTTCAGACCTATTCATTAAGCTGGTTGTTTTGGGAACATTTCTTAATTGTAAACGGACAGGAGTAAACGAAAAACCCGAAGCAATGGAACAGGTGGCATTAATCTTGGCCAATTTCCGGCTAAACTTTACGGATAGGCTCTGCTGTTGTGGATTGATAGCAGTCACCAATGAGGCCGTCATCGGCATGAGACCATCCGATTTACCATTCTCATTAACCGAAATCAGTTGTTGCCGCAACTCACCATACGTCCCGGAAAAGTTTTGTAAGTTTTCTGTATTTGCTACAAAATAAAGGAACTGCTGCTTACCGGGATTGCTTATAGGCTGCATCAATCCCAAATTCAGTTTATCCAAATTTGAATCGGCATAGCGTAGTACCACCAACGGGTCGCTATCATCGCCGGTCCCGTCAAACTGGAAAATTGTAATATTGTGAATCCTGTTTTCTTCATCGCCCAGGTCACCAGGTAATGGCGATTCCGGGGTACGGGTAACAGCAGAATTTAGAAAACTCGCCACATGCATACTAACCGTTAACTCTACAGTCCTGTATTTTTCAACTATAGACATATCTGTCTCCCGGCTACAAGCTACCAGAAGTATTCCTCCCAATAAGGCGCTTGCAAACCGGATTGCTGATTTTAATCGATTCTTTTCCATTACTAATTATTTTTGACCTTTACACAACGTACCGGAAAGCCATAGGATTGGCTATATAAAGCATTAGGATTGACTGTTCCGTTTGATTGATTTCCGGATGCTGTCAGACTTTGGTGGTACAGACAGTAAGCATTATTACTCCCTTCGGAATTTGTGGAAGACCATAAATAACCTTCACTGGCGGAAGAAGCAGAAGAAGGAAGATTTGAATTTCCGGTATCATATGCTGTTTTTCCTCCCAACCGGTAGATGGCAACATCTCCCGATCCGAAATTGTAAGAAGAATACCGATCCGCACGCCATGTGAAAAAATTCACATTCTGGGTAAAACCATCCCAACTGCCCTTCTGCGGTATGCGCCAACCGTACGGACAGGGATCGAAAACAGTTCGCACGTTGTCCTGCCATAGACGTGCGGTTTGCGTACTTTTTTTATACCAGGGACTGCCATCCGCTACTTTATAAAAGACATTCGGCTCCTTCAATGATGAGGTTAACGGGGCAGTTGTCGGAACTGTGCTACTTGTATAATAATTTTTCAGGAACGGATCTTTTCTACCCCATTGATACATCAATTCCGGAACAGCAGGCGTTAACGTATTGGAGGCTCCCAGATTCCTGTCCATCCATTCCTGCCCGTTATAGGATTGCCGTGTTCCCACCAACACATCTACCCGGTTATCATTAATAATATGTGCGTATGGTGTCACCCAGATATGCCAGCTCCAAAGAATCTCGTTCGCCTCACTGTATGCGGCAATCAGGGCATTGCCGGAGGTGCCGTCTTGATTAGGGACGACATTTATCATACCTTGGGCGATAGTAGCAGTAATCAGGTTCTCCGATGTCTGCCACAGGATTTTGACACCGGCTATCTTGCTATACCGGTCTTCTATCATCCGGTCTGTGTAGACGATTCCGCTGCCCGCCACATCCACGCCCGGCGCTCTGTATGGGCTGAACGACACTTCGCTTCCCGCTTCGGGAGATACCATAAAACAATTGGCTGGTTCCGAATAGACGAAATTCTTTTTCGTCACCCGGAGGTCGAATGTGTTGACTCCTACGATTGTGGCTTTTACGTCATAAGCCCCGTTTGCCTCGACATCGTAATTGTTGTAGTTGACTGTTCCGTTTTGTTCCGTATGGCTTCCTATATAAAAACGGTAGGTCGCCAACTGGTCCGGCATATTCGGGGTACGGAAGATGCCGCTCAATTCGATATAGGTACAATACTCATCCGGGGCATTTCCGGCTGTCTTTTCCCACGCTTTTATCACTTTATCTTCTTTTATGCCCCGGCGGTTCATCGGGATATACCAAGTGAAACCTTCGTCTATACGGTCAACGATTGAAGTATAGTCCTTGAAATTTTCAGCCGAACTTGCCGGATATACTTCCGTTGTTTTTTCTACAGCGTCCATATATTTAAACGTCTTCGGGACATTCCGGAGTTTCAAGGCTAAAGGCGTAAATTGCGTATTCGTCACGGTCGGCTTCGCCTCCCAGGTAAAGTGGATACGGGCTACCGGTCTTTTCAGTACGATTGATATTAAACCACTGGTATTCCCCGTGGCGATCGTTACTGTTTGTCCACCAATCATCAGGATATTCAAGTCATTAGTTGTCTTCTGGTCCAGTTCCATCGCCTCTTGTCTAAAATCGCCCAAGGTTTTATTCATGTTCTCATAAGAGGCAAAAACATTTCCTGCATTTGCAATAAACAGGATATAGCTTTCATTCTCCGTTGCACGCAAACCGATTGAATACTGGTCGGTTGTTCCCGCTTCCGGAACCGGTTTATAGAGGTAACGTGAAGTAATACACGATGCATTATTATCTTTACTTGCAAATTGCAGGATGGTCAGGTCGTTTATTATCTCATCACCGCCGGCCTTTGTAACCTCACTTTTTGTATCGCTCTCCGTGTCCGACATCTGTACAACAGTGACTGCCTCTTGGTGGAGAGTACACACAACCGGAACCAAGCCGTCCGTTTCGTCGCCGACGCTGTCCGGAACTTCTGCTTTCGTGCAGCCTCCTACTAAAAGTATCCACAGAAGCAGCAAGCCGATATAAAATTCACAACGTTTCTCCATGGTTCATTCTCCTCCTAAATTTCCCCCTAAATCGACCGGAGTTCCCCATTCATCCACCGTAACGGACGATGCGATTTCCTGTTCCCCGCTACCGGTTTCGTCTTGGGTATTGTTATAGCTATCCCATGCGGATATGGATACCGTGAAATTCATATAATCCCAACCATAATTCACCATAAACTGATATTGCTTGCCAGGTTCAAAAGCAATGTTCGGGATGGTGGCGCGGTATGTTTTAGAGTTTGCAGATGCCTCTTTCTCTTCCTGTGATTCCACCGTTACCGTAATCGTAAAAGGTTCAGCCGCCCTCGGAAAAACCAGCAAAGGCTCTTTCTGGGTATTATAATGACTGCCGGTCTGTCCGCTTGGCGCCGTAGTTGAATAATTGAATAGGGTACCGTCGGAATTGTCGATTGTCAACGACTCGTAGCGGTCTGCAACCTCCGTTCCCGGAATATACAGTTTGTTGTCCGGCAATAACAGTTTTCCGGATTTTACCATATCACCGATTACGATAGTCTTTACCTTGAAAGTTTTGAGCGTCGTGTTCGTAGAGACCAGCCGTAAAGTAAATTTTACTTGTGAAGCCAGATGGCTAAGGTCATCAAGTGTAATAACTGTTTCCTTCGGCTGCATCTGCGCCCGGGTTACGGAACCTAAAAGGTCTGTTCCCCGACTGATCGTAGCCGACTTGCCATCGTCGGCAAGTGTTTGGGCGGGAAAAACGGCACAAAAGTCATACGTGCCTGCTGCCAGGTAAAGCGGCTTGCCGTTGTCCGCCGGAACGAGCGAACCGTCCGACACCTGATAGTTACCCTGGGCTGCCAGCTCATGCGTGTCCGAATTGTAGGCGGCAATGGTGAGGGGGGCATCCGAAGGCAGGCTTTCTGTTTCTGCTACGCGGGTGATAACCTCTATTCCGGGCAAGTTGAAATCGACGGGATATAAAGTAGCCCCGTCTATCTCTTCCTCCTGCCGGCAAGAGATGGCCAGCAAGAGAATCATCAGTAGTATATAATTTATCTTCATATCTTTATTCTGTTATTGTTACCTCTTCCATGTGGTCTATATCCATCCCCTGTACTTCCCAGGGAATCACTTTAGGTACGCCGAATGTGGCCGAATAGCGGGCGATCTTGACTTCATATTTATAGGTATAGCCCCCTTTCAGTGTCAACACCCCATCGCCGGTTGCCATGATTTCAGCCGTATAACTTTTCTTTTCAACCGGGTTTGCTCCGTTTTCTTCGAAACTTAACCCTGAAAAGTCCAGTTGCATGGGAACGCCCTGTGCGGAGGAAGAGACCGGAAGCAGGATAAAAGAAACGGTGAATATTTTTGAATCCGTATCGGACGGCTGTGCCTCTTTCCGCTGCCCATCCGGCTGGTCGAGCGGTATGCCTCCCGTGGCGGCATCCGTTTCGGAAGAGGGCCAGAAAATCATGGAAGAGGGAGTATTGCCTGATGTAAAAGAGGCAGACAGGTCGATATAACTGCCGGTGCTGTCGATCGCCGCAATTCCTACCGATAGCCCGGAGGCGGCTGTATAACCATCCTTGTCCGCCGCAGAAACCGTCAGTTCCACCCGGGTTGCCAAGTGACGGAAAGAGAGGGGGATGGTTGGAGTTTCCTTGTTAAATGTGTATCCGCTGCCACCGTTATCGGCTACTGCCATCAGATAGTCCACGCCGTTCCGTAAAGAAGCCGTGTGGGGACCTTCTTTCAATACCGGGACTGTTTGCACGGCGTCATTTGTCGACAAGGCATAGAAAAAGAAAGGCACTCCAGTTTGTAAATTCATGGGAGTCTCCGTTTCCAGCACGTCGGCTGCTCCCTCCTTGATGATTACCTTATAATTAGTCGAATAAGCAGGTGCTGTCGAGCCCGAAGGTTTAGTGTTTTTCCAGGCATGCACTGTTACTTTGGCTTCCGGTGTGAGACCCTCCGAACCTGTGGGCGTTTTAGTCGTTGCGAAACCGGCCATAGCGGTGAAACGGACTTCAACGGTTTCCCCACCGGCAGGTTGTGGGTAGTCTTCCGCAGTACAGGCGTACAACAGGAGACTGCCTAAAGCAATAAGTATTTCAGATAACTGTCTCATAGCAGCATTTCTTTACTCGGTTTCCGTTTTGTCGGTTACGTTTCCTACTTCTCCACCGGAGGAACCGGTTACCCAGGGTTGTACGGTCGCGCCGGAAAAACTAACCTTACCACCTGACAGCGTCAAGGTATAACGGTTGCTTTCACCAGCCTTCCAACCGTTTGCCGCTTCCAATTCGCCGGTGTAGGTGTGTGTAGTCGCGTTTGTCTCATCTCCCACTTTTAATCCTTCAATAACTACACGTATCCACATCTTCTGGCCGCTGCTTTCTTTCAGAGGCATCATATTACAGATGGCTATCTGGTTGACCGGAACAGCTGTTATCGGCACTGTAGCCGTTTCTTTATCTACTGTCATAGAAAGCATGGAGGATGTGCTCAAAGAAGCGGCAGCAGTACCACAAGCTACAGGTGTTGTCCCCGTCATATTTTCAAAACGGATTTGTCCGTCGTATAAACGCATATAAGCTTTCTCCGTACTGGTTTGTTGTATGCAAACAGTCGCGTTTGCAAAGTTTTTAGCAGCGTCGTTCGACACTGCACATGCTGTTTCGGAGAATACGATCGTCAGTTGGACTTGTGTCGTGACATGTTTGAATTTCAGGGCTATGTTCTGCCCATTGCCATACTGGATCTGCTGCGTTGCCGAAGCAAACAGGTAGTCTACTCCATTTTTCAGATCGGTCGTGATGCCTTTATTCCCATTGCCTGTATTCGTATTGTTCTCATTTTTAAAGGGTATCCCGTTTTCGGCTGTCGTATCAAACGTCGGGACTGCCTCGCTTGAACTATTAGTCGATACGGCATAAAATCCGAATGTGCCGGAAGGAAGGAGCATGGCGGTAGCTTCTTCACCTGCCGGTGCTAAATCCGCTCCGTCAACCGTATAGGCTTTGCCACCGGTAATGATAGGCGCCGTAACACCCGTTTTCTGGTGATAAGGATAGACATGAACTTGGGCACCGGATTCCAAGTTGGTTCCATCCGCACGAGTGAAAGCGGAAGTCTGAAAATGAATTTCCGACATAACGCCGGAGTCCGGACCTTCGACCGCTTGTTCATCCGTACAACCGGTTACCAGGCCAATGCATAGTCCGAAGAATAGCAAACTCACAAACTTATATGTTACTTTTAGATACTTCATCGTCCTTCCTGTTTTTGTCTTAGTCGAAATCTTCCGTTATGTTTCCGTTAGGGAGTTGCCCATCGTTAACATTCCATGGCTCAATGGATAATCCGGTAAACCCGACCTGGTTGCCGGTAATATTAACCGTGTAATTATATTGCTTCCCCGAAACGAATCCTCCCGTCGGAGTGGTGACATCTGCTGTATAGAGCTTGTCGGTCTGTGCCGCCAACCCGTTGAAGGTGATCGACGGAAAGACGATACGGACCGGAATCTTTTGGCCTTTCTGCATCGGAAGCAGGATGCAACCGGCGGTAAAGCCGTCCGTAAGGTTGCCTGTGCTTTCCAGAGTGAGGCCATCTGAGGCTACCGGGTATTGTCCGATGGGATCATTGGCTCCCAAAGTGATCTTCGAGCCTGCCGGATTTGTCAGCGGCAGGGTGATCTTGGGGGCGTCCGCCTTGATGATTTCTTCGCTGCCTGTACCACCTTTGCTTGTAACGGTGATTTTTATACGGCTGGCCAAGCGGGTGAACGAAAGGTTTACGTTTTGTTTATCACCGTCCGGATTGGATATGATTTTCTTGCTTATAGCGCAATAGAGATAGTCGGTATTGTTCTTTAACGCTTCCGTTTCCGAATGCGAACCGGTAGCCAGTGCAGGCGGCACGGAGTCGGTTGCCGTCCCGGCAGCATTGACCGAAAGGGCATAGAACGTATAGGTTCCGGCTGTCAGGAACATCTCTTCTTCTCCGTTTTTTACCACCAGGCCTCCGCCACCCGTAGCCAGATAATCCCGGCAGGACTGTGGCGCGATAGCGGGCTGACTGATTGACGGCTGCATATAGGCCCGGATCGTGACATTCACATCCTCCCAGAGGGCCTGCGTCGTGGCCGCTTCACCCGGCGTTTCCGGTGCACCTTCATTCCCAGCCTTTGTCTCGACTAAGTCGATCCTGCCGCTAAACGACACGGCGATCTTTTCCTCCGGCTGAACAGGAGGAATCTCTTCTTTCAGAATCTCCTCCCCGAAGGAACAGGAGAACAAAAGAAGGAAGGCCAATAATGGGCCGGCGATTATGGATGGATGTTGTTGCACGGTTTTAATTGTTATCCGGTTCTGTCGGGGTTAAGTTGCCTTCACCATTCTCGAATGTTACCGGATTCCAATTTGTTACCGTTGCACCCGTAAAGGTGATACCGTTGGCTTTCAAGGTGGCCGTGTAGGTGTATTGTTTGCCGGATTCAAAACCGCCTGACGGATAGGTCAGTTGGGTTGTATATGTCCGCACTACCCCTTCCGATTCTCCCGTGTTCTTC
>NZ_QUGV01000028.1:0-56865 GCF_003479205.1 Parabacteroides sp. AF17-28
ATTGAGCAAAAATAATTATTTTTTGCTTTCTCCACAACTTTTCGGGGTGAGCCGGCAAAAGAGAGCCTGTTGCAGGGGGGCTTATTGTATAAAACGCATTTTTCAGCCTCAAAAGACATCCGAAACAAAACAAATGTTAATCCACTTTTTCGACCTCAAAAAGGGACTTTTTCTCCTTTTTCGAGCGTTTTCTGCCATTACGACCGTCCTAATTTCCATTACGACCGTGCTAATAGGTAGTGCACTCGGCACCTCGCGAAGATTATGACGGTCGTAATGGAGATTTGGACGGTCGTAATTGAAAAGAGGACCGTTTTCATGGCAAAAAAGCACCTGAATTTCCTTGAGATATTTGGAACGCCATCCGTTTTATTTTCAAATATTCGATTCTCCGGGAGTTAAGGTTTATCACTTTGCCGACATTTTCTGTTTTCGGTAATCAAATTGTACGCTTTTTCAGACAACCTGCGCACCTCACTCCATCTGTTGTCAGTAAAGAAGATTAAAACCGTGAAAAGAGTCAATCTAAAATGGATCAAGATTTCGGACGAAATAGAAAAACGCCCAAAAAGAGGGTTATTGTATAATTTGCCTCATTCTTGTGTTTATCCCCAATGATTATCGGGTGAGAGCTCTTCCCCTCTTACCGTATTGTCTTGAGCATTCATAAACTCTTCACGGAACTTATGTAATAAATCTATATCCTGGATGTCATTAATATCCAATATTTCTTGAATCAAGGCTATCTTGCCACTCTCCGGTTCTGCATATGGTATCATACTTTTCATGTTTTTTTAGATTATTCAATAAATACTTTGCTTTATATGGTAGTAAACAATCTGTTTTTTCTTTTGTTCAGACTTCATCGGTCGTTATAAGGAAATTTTTCATATATTAGCAGCCCATAAAAGACACTTATTATATAACTTAAGGGTAAAAGACATTGAAGTTACGATATAAAATATTCACAATTATAGGTATTGTTACGATTGTTGTTGTAATTGTTTTCGGTAGAACATTACATCATCAAGACGGCATAAAGTTTATTGATGATACTGATGAAGACCAAGAGTTAGATAACGTTGACCTCTTTTCTAACGAGTCTATGGACCTGCGTTATTCAAACGAGTATCAAACCTGGAAAAATACAACCGACACGACTTTCCAAAGTTTATTTAACGGAAACCAGCAGGCGGATATTTTGGCTATGCGCCCCCGGATGGTTATTTTGTGGGCCGGATATGCCTTCTCAAAAGATTATGCAACACCCAGAGGACATATGTATGCCATAGAAGATGTTTACAACAGCCTGCGCACAGGTGCGCCTATGGACTGCAAAAGCGGACCACAGCCGGCAGCCTGCTGGGCTTGTAAAAGCCCGGATATTCCACGCTTGTTGACGAGGACTGACGCTAAGACGCTCTATAAAAAGAAATGGGCCGAACTGGGAAGTGAAGTCGTCAACCCGATTGGCTGCGCCGACTGTCACGAACAGGAAAGTATGAGTTTGCGTATCACCCGTTCTTTTCTGACCGAAGCCTATTCCCGTCAAGGACAGCAGATTGAAGACGCAACCGATCAGGAGATGCGCTCCCTCGTCTGTGCACAGTGTCATGCCGAATATTATTTTCATGGAGAAGAGCGTGTGCTGACTTTGCCTTGGGACCGGGGCTACACGGTAGAAAACATAGAAGCCTATTACGACAGCATACATTTCTCCGACTTTACCCATAAATTAAGCCGGACACCTTTACTGAAGGCCCAGCATCCTGATTATGAGCTGGCGCAAATGGGTATTCACGCCCAACGGGGTGTCTCATGCGGTGAATGCCACATGCCGGCTGTTGGAGAAGGTGGAAACCGGTATAACGATCATCATATTCAGAGCCCGTTGGCAATGATTGACCGCACCTGCCAAGCTTGCCACAGGGAAAGCGAGGAAACGCTGAGAAATAATGTCTACGATCGGCAGAATAAAGTACTCTCCCTTCGCAACCGCTTGGAAGAAGAACTGACAAAAGCTCATATCGAAGCCAAGTTCGCCTGGGACAAAGGAGCGACGGAACAGCAGATGGAGAATGTATTGAAATTGCTTCGCCAGGCACAATGGCGCTGGGATTTCGGAGTAACCTCCCACGGGGCGGCCTTTCATGCTCCCCAGGAAGTCATGCGCATTTTGAGCGACGGATTCGACAAAGCGACACAAGCCCGCATCCTGATTATGAAAATACTGATGCGCCAGGGTTACACAGGGGAAGTCTCTATGCCTGACCTTTCCACTAAAGAAAAGGCGCAACGGTATATCGGCCTCGATATAGAAGCTGAACGGATCGCCAAAGACCAATTCCTGAAGACTGTCGTTCCGCAATGGCAAAAAGAAGCGGCTGAGAACAACCGTATTATTGAGAATTAATTTTCAGATATCTCCAATCCAGGAGTGTATGGCAGCGCAATCGTGAATGTGCTACCTTTTCCGATTGTAGATTCCAACGATATATTGCCACCAAAGGTTTTAATAATACTTTGGCAGATTGCCAAACCCAAGCCCGTTCCCTGTGCAAACTCGTCCAGTTTCTGGAAACGTTCAAAAACCAACGCCTTCTTTTCTTCAGGAATACCTTTGCCGGTATCTGATACGGAAAGAAGGATGAACCGGCTGTCCTTACTCAGTTCGTATTTAATCTCGATGTATCCCTGCGTGGTAAATTTTCTCGCATTATTAATAAAGTTCGTACAAACTTGTGTCAGGCGCAAACGGTCCGTATGAATAATGGCCGGCACATCAGGCACCTGCATCCGCAGCTCTACGCCTTCCGGCATCATCAGCCGGTGAGTATGGTAGACATCTTCTATCAGTTTGCTTAAGTCTATGTTCTCATACGAAAAAGACAGGCATCCGGATTCGATGCGCGACAAATCCAGGATATCGCTGATTAACTTCAATAGCAGGTCGCTGTTCTTACTTATCAGATCGAGGAATTCGACTTTCTCTTCCGGCTCTAACGACACGTCAGAATTGAGCAGCTGCGAGAAACCGACGATAGCGTTAAGCGGCGTCCGTATCTCATGGCTCATATTGGCCAGGAAAACAGATTTCATCCGGTCCGACTCTTCCGCTTTATGGCGGGCTTGAATAAGATTGTTCTCTGTATTCTTAATCTGCTGGATATTCAGGCACAAGCCACTTACCACCACTGAATTGTCATTTGAGGAGAAACCCTCTATGTTTTTATTTTGCGCATAACGGAACTCCCACCATTCATGGCCCTTTCCGTTAAAGTCATAACGTCGGCGCGTTATCTGCCGGGCAGGAAACCCAGTGTCCAATTTTCCCCGGTTTACTATAAATTCCTCCTGATCATCAGGATGGATGGTTTCTTGGAACTCATCAGCTGTAATTGGTATAGGTGGAATACCCAAGGAATGGTAGAATTCGTTATCAAACTCAAAAATACCATTCTTATACCGGAAAGCAAAGATATTTCCACTCTCCAAAGCAAAAGAAAGAAAGGCTTTCTCCTGACGTAGTTTTTCCTGGGCTTCTTTCTTGTGTTGCGCTTCCCGCCTGTATTGCTTGCGCTGGTAGATAAAGACAGCCAGCAACAGAATACCGAAAATAACTGCAAGAATAGAAATGAATATTTTATAACGCACAGTCAGTGGCATATTAAGAATGATGGCATCGTTAGGTAGTTGTGATAAGCCGATACCCCATTTACTCAACACATTATAGTCAAACACATATGACTTCTTGCTTTGTTGGATTTGAGGGAACTCTGACAAAGGAACTCCATTCAGAATATCAGTAATCCGACCGGCGGCTTCGTGTGTCTGCTCCTCTAATGTTGCCATATATCCACCTACAATACCATTATTACAGCCTATTAGCTCATTCATAACAGTAAAACAAGGAAAAGCACTGAGCCGTCCCAGGGAAATAGTCATATAATCCCTCTTTGTCGCCAGGTAAGCTTTGTTGTAATAGTTTTCGCCGAACCCCTTGATTAGCGCATGAGCCGATTTCGCATTGAGTGTGCTGATATATATTGAATCTGGCTTTATCTTAGGAATATTCGTTATCGAGATGCCGTTTTTACCGGACAAACGGACTCTGTCTGTCGAAAAGATATTGTTTGAGGCGCACAAACCTTTTATCTGCTCATTCATATCCGCCAAAATCATATTATCAGCGAAGGTATCATCGGCAACTCTTATAATGATGCAATTGCCTATTAATTGCTGTATCAATTTTATATTGGCCCGGTAGTCCGGTTTGTCGCTAAAGCCTGTGATATTCGGGTGTTTTTCAATAAAAGATATATTGGGATAATTGATTCCCATGAAAACGACCGGTATCGATTTGACAAACGGATGTTCGCACGTTATCAATGCATTCAAGGCTTGGTCATCATTGACAAGGATGATATCCGGTTTCCAGGAAGACAATTCGTTCAGTTTGTCAAATGTCTTCTGTCTTTGTTGCTTTTCAGTGAATTGCTCGCAGTCCAGATAGAAAGAGTATATACTTGCCCGTACACGCCTTTTATGCAAATCATCGGATAGAACCTTCTTCATTTCCTTGTAGGCAGAAAAATGTTTTTCGTAAGATTGAATTACGAGTATATGTTTTTCCTTCGATGAATCAGCCGGAGGACCACATGATATGAAGGTTAGCAAAAGTATCACTACAGCTACTAACTGGAATGAGTATTTATAAGGCATACTATTGTTGGTAATATCGAGCGTTTTTATACTACCGCAAAAATACGTTTTTTAAACCGAAAACAAATAGAAATCACTGACTATTCAAATACCAAAGCATAAAAAAGGCTGACCCGTTACCGGACCAGCCTTTTTCTAATAATAATCTAACTGATTAAATCTTCTTCAATACATTCGTCAGATCTTCCGGGGTTACATTGGCGGCGATGATAACACCCTTGTCGTCTATCAGGAAGTTACGGAATCCCTTTTGCAGGTTATACTTCCCAAACAACTCTGACTTTCTGCCAAGTCCTTCATGAAATTGCATCGTGCCTTCCAATTTGTCGGCTTTTACCGTCTCGGTAAAAATGGATTCTTTCTCGTCCAAAGAGATCGAATACATCGCAATCTTGCCTGAACTCAACTTGTTAACTTCATTCCATAATTGAACGTTACGGGCCCGCGATTCAGCATCGTAAGCTGCCCAGAAATTCAGCAATGTGTAACGTCCTGAATGATTTTGGAAACTGAAACTCGTTTCGTTTCCTAAAGACTCTATTCTCGGGGCAAAGTCACCAGGGTTTAAACCGACTGTTGGCTTTGCGTTTTTAGTTCCGGCTGATACTGCGAACAGCGCAACCGCAACAAGGAGAACATAAGCTCTTACCTTCATATCATCATATTTATGTTAAACTTAATCGGAGTGTTGCAGAAACTACTCGCTCCGACTCCTGATTTTCAGGAATAAACAAGGGCTTCACCTTCGCTAAGGAATCGCTTTCTTGTTCTTAACGGTTGCAAATATACGGGCAAAAGCTCTTACGAGCCAAACTATATAACACTTTTCTGCTTAATTGCAAGATTTTTTATATGTTTTATTGCATCAAGAGAACACAAATAGGATGTTTTATAGCATATCATTAACTATATTTTACACTCCCTCCCTATCATTTGGCTGTTCGTTGCCCGGAACATTTCGGCTTTCTCATATAGTTTCACCTGTTTCGTCAAGGTGAAACTTTAGTTCCATGCCGAGGAAACTTTAGTTTCATGCAGGAGAAACTTTAGTTCCATGCCCATGAAACTTTTTTTGCACTGTAGTCTACATTATATATTATAGGTATAAGTTTTTCTTTTTCACATAAAATATTTACCCTTTTCTCTTGTTTGCTTAATAAATAGTATTACATTTGCAGTGTACTAATAAGCTAATACACTAAAAGAGCAAGCATATGATTACATTAAAAGAGGCAAGTCTCAGCTACAAACGAAATAATCCTGTCCTCGACAGGATTGACCTGGACATCCAGCCGGGTTGCATCTATGGTCTGTTGGGAAAGAACGGCGAAGGGAAGACTACATTGCTAAATATCCTGAGCGGACAACTTTTCCTGAATAAAGGCATCTGCCAGGTGTTCGGCCAGAATCCGGCAGAGCGGAACGCCGGACTGCTGCAAAAGCTATTCCTGCTGCCGGAAGAAATCAATATGCCGGATGTGACGGCCATGCAGTATGTCCGGATGTATGCTCCCTTCTACCCTACTTTCAGCGACGATATCCTGAAAGCCTGTTTCGAATCGTTCGAAGTGGATTTCTCTGCCCGTCTCGATAAGATGTCGCAGGGACAGCGGAAAAAGGTCGCTATCACGCTGGCGTTTGCCGTCCATACTCCACTCCTGCTGATGGACGAACCGACCAACGGGCTGGACATCCCTTCCAAAGACGTGTTCCGCAAGCTGTTGGCCTCGTTCACGAATGAGCAACAGACAGTTATTATCTCGACTCACCAGGTGCGTGATCTGGAAAGTCTGATAGACGCGGTACTGATTCTGGATAACAAGAAAGTTATACTGAACAGTCCGTTAAACGAAATCGGCCGGAAACTCTTCTTCCGCCTCGTCAGTCCGGAAGAAACGGTTCTCTACCAGAACCAGACTCCGTTCGGACTCATGGGCGTAGGTGAAAACACGAAAGGCGAAGAGACTCCTGTCTCCCTCGAACTCCTGTTCAATGCAGCGACCCTGCATCCTGAGAAAATCAAAAACATGTTCAACCGATAAACACCACATACAACCATGAACAATAAGATTAGTTTACAACGAATTAAACTGCTGCTGCGTGCAGACTGGATAGAACACAAATCGCAAGCGGTCTTTGCTATAGGTGCCTTTCTTGTGGCTCTCATCGTCTTCTTCCTGCTTACATTAGGAGATACGACAATGAAGGAGTTTACCAGGAAGCAGTATTTCTTTTATGGCATCGGACTGTTTTGCTATTTCATTTACTTCTGCCGCTATGCAGGGAAAAAGGTACACAGCTCCAAAGGACTCTATCTGACGCTTCCGGCTAATACAATAGAGAAATTCGTGACGTTGCTTGTGGAAGGATTCCTGTTGATAGCTCTCTTTCACGTGATGTTATGGCCGTCGTTCTACGCTGTGTCTCTGGCGATACCCGGTTATTCCGTCATTAGTTTTTCGGGAGTGATGAATGCTTTCAAAGTATCCTTGCCGATCCTTGCTTTCCTCTCCTCTATTGTCTTTCTGTCTTATGTTGCTTTCCGGAAATACGCTTTTCTCATAGCCATACTGGCTTACGCTATATTGTTGGGAGGTACGGTCTACATCATTACGAAGTTTGTTATGAACGGATTAGGCCCGCAGCAGGGTGTTTTTATGGAGATGACTCCGATGTATTATATGATCAATTTCCTGGTCCAGTACCATGCTGTCGCTTTCTATGCAGCCACTCTCGGCATACTTTATATCGCTTATCTCAAACTTAAAGAAAAGGAAATCAGATGAACTACAATACGAATCAATCCATATTCATCCAGATAGCCGACCGAATCTGCGACCGGGTGCTGAGTGGCGAGTATCAGGCCGAAGCCCGTATACCGTCCGTCCGGGAGCTGGCGCTCGAAATGGAGGTGAACCCGAATACCGTCATGCGCTCGTATGAACGTCTGCAGGCGAACGAAATCATCTACAACAAAAGGGGCATCGGCTATTTTATCTCGCCTGATGCAGAAAAAGAGATACGGCGGATGCGGCATAACCAGTTCATAGAGGAAGTCCTTCCGGCGGTCTTTAAAGAAATGCACCTCCTGGGCGTCGAGCTGAAAGAGCTGACAAATGCATACGATCAATATTCATCTACATTAAACACTGGCAATCATGAAAAGAAGTAATCTATATTTAATCCTGCTGTTCGCCTTGTTATACGTGTTCCCGCTCTTTGTCTGGACGGCCTACGCCTGCCTGGGCTACAAGTCTTATACGAGGATATCCGATCAGTACCGGATTATCAGGATAGAGAATCCCGACTTGACGGCAAAGCAAGTATTGATAAATACGGAAAAGACATCCTACTTTCCGGAACGGGAGATGATGGCTGTTACCGGCCGAAGCTACCTGTATTATAAAGGATACAGACACTACCTGCCCGATTTACTGGTCAGCGGCGATACAATCCTGATAGCCAAGCCACAGGGAACAGATAATAAAGACTTGACATTCAATATCCACATTCCTAATCTTAAAGCCGTCATACTCAACGGACAGGTGATCTGGGAGGAATAATATTCCTCCCTCCTTCCTCGTATTCTTAAACTTTTCTATTTATTAATCCCATAAACACATACTGTAATGAAGACTATCATTATAGCTGCTATCCTTATGCTCTTTTCCGCAGGGATACACAGTCAGCAAATACAAATCAAAGGAGAAATCAGAGACGCCGGAGACAGCCAGCCTGTCGAGTTCGCTAATATCGTTCTTCAAACACTGGATTCTGCTTTTATCGCAGGAACCAACAGTAATGAAAAAGGCGCTTTCCGCCTTGAAAAGATAAAGCCCGGAGACTATCGTCTCGTTGTTTCCTATTTGGGATATGAGACGACTTATGTTTCAATCTTAGGTATAGCCAAGAGCATCGATCTGGGCAAGGTGCTGCTTCAACCGTCTTCCGTCGCATTGGAAGAAGTAACCATAAAGGCCTCCGCCGTCCGCTCCTATTCGGACCGCCGGATTGCCTTTCCCACCGATCAGCAAAAGCAAAATGCGACGAACGGTATCAACCTGCTCAGTACTATGATGCTCCCGCGGCTTCAGGTAAACCCGCTGACAAACGAGGTGAAAGCCGACGAAGGGGATATTCAGTTCTGCATCAATGGCATCAAGGTGGAAGCGCTCGATGTACAGGCCTTATCGCCGAAAGAGATTATCCGGGTCGAATATCACGACAATCCGGGTGTCAGATATGGGAATGTGGCTGCCGTACTGGATTATATCGTAAAGCGGGAAACGACAGGGGGAAGTGTCAATATGAACCTGTCCAACTCGCCTGTCACAGTCTTTGGAGACGACCAGGTCGCTATCCGGCTGAATCATAAGAAATCAGAGTTCGGCCTGCAATACTCGACCCGCTACCGGAACTTTAACGCAAGGAAAGAAGCCTTGGAGACCTATAACTTCGGCGACGGGATGAACATGCAGCGTGTATTGAATGGTATTCCTACCTATATAATGGAAACAACTCACAACACATCCTTAAATTACAGCCTTGTAGAAGCTGATAAGTATTACTTCAACGCGACGTTGCGCTATTCCTTCACAAAAGAGAGAAAGAAGTCGCACAGCCTGCTGTACGAGAAACGGACGCCGGAACAAATAACGGATGTCAGAAGCGGTGGAGAAAGCAGGTCTCATTTGCCGTCGCTCGACTTATACTACATGCGCACGCTGAAAAACAAACAGACCGTAACAGCCAACATCGTAGGAACTTATATCAACACGGATGCAAATCAGAATTATACAGAGAAAGAGGAAGAAGAAGTCTTATCGGATGTCCTTTCCAATGTTCTCGGAAAGAAATATTCTCTGATCGGTGAAGGTATATATGAAAAGAACTGGGATTTCGGACGTTTGAGCAGCGGGGTGAAGCATTCGCAGGCCTGGACGGACAATACTTATGCGGGGACAGTCGGCGGAAATACCCGGATGAAGCAATCGGAAACATACCTGTTTGCCGAGTTTAGCGGGAAAGTGAAGAGACTCAATTACATGGGAGGTGTAGGCGTTGCGCGTTCCTGGTTCAAACAGGAAGGTGAAGACAGTTACCAGTATTATTCGTTCCGTCCGAAGGTGTCCCTGCAATACAACATGACGGACAATACATTTATCCGTTTGGGCGGAAGCGTCGGAAACACATCTCCGGCACTGTCAGAGCTAAGTGCTATCGAACAGATCATAGACACGTTGCAGATCAGGCGCGGTAATCCGTATCTGACTCCTTACATGAACTACAACACTTACCTGAATTACGAGTATAGAAAAGGCCTTTTCACCGGAGGTGTCAATCTCTATTACTGGTATAGCCCGGATATGATTATGGAAGAGACACTCTTTGAAAACAATAAATTCATCCGTACGTATGCCAACCAGAATAGTTGGCAAAAGGTAAGCGGAGACCTGAACATACGTTTCGGCCCTATCAAAAACATCCTGATGTTCAACATCACCGGAGGCGTCAACCATTTTATCAGCGACGGACGGACTTACCGGCATACCTATACAAACCTGTATTACACGGCATCGGTTATGGCGATGTACAAGAAATTTATGGGGATGTTCCAGATCGGAAGCCCCAGGAATAACTTTGTCGGAGAGACAATGCACGGTGGTGAAAACATTCATTTATTTATGCTCCGGTACAATCAGGGTAAGTTTACAGCCGGCGCCGGCATCATGCTTCCGTTCTCTTCCCTGTATAAACGCGAAGACGAGAACAGAAACAGGTATGCGCCTTACAAAATGGAGTCTTTCTCAACCTCCGCATCCCGGATGCTCCTGCTTACCTTCTCCTGGAATTTCGAATTCGGACGCAAGTACAAAGGCGGCAGCAAGAAACTGAACAATATAGACACGGATGCCGGTATTGTTAAGGGAGACAAATAAGAATCTCATATTCCCCGGTAAAAAAGAAAGCGCCTTTCCCCTCAAAGGAAAGACGCTTTCTCTTTTATCATGATTACCGTATTTATTTGTCTTTACTATAAGGTGAAGGCATCGGCATCCCTTCCTTTATATATTCGTCATATACGACTGTCGGGTGGTCTTGCGGGGAAGCGACGTTGTATTCTTCCTTGAAGTTGTCACGACGGAAGTTTTTCAATTTCAGATTCTCCGTACTGTAGGTTCGCAAGGTTTGCCTCTTGTTTCCGGTTAATGAACTTTCTGTTACTTCCGAATCCAGGATATTCATTTTAGGAGTGAGAGAAGGTAAAAGATGCTGTTCGAGTAAACCACGATAAGCCCCGATATACTCACACCAAACAGCATTTCCACGGGTAAAAATACGATAGGTGTAATTGGACCATGCCGTCCGGATGTGGATTTCATTCTTCCAGATTTCAATACATGCCTCTGAATCGTAGTTAGAATCTTTGATCGTTACCCGCTCCAGGCCGTTCATCTTTTCCAGGACATTCGTTTGCCATTTGTCTGAATGCATTATTTCAGCAATAATTTCAGGCAATTTTTCCTTAATTTCAAACTGAATCTTCATCTTTGTTTGCCTGCCAGTCAGGACTTCTTAAGGTTGCCAGGTTCTGTTAGTAATATAATGTGTCTAAATGAATAACAATGGATATGCGAATTTTGTTTACAAAACAATCGGTTTTTGTACATATCTTGTGTACCTTTGCCTTATAAATATAGTGAATATGGAACAAAAAGACGAAATAATACTGATAACTATAAATGGTACGGATCGTCCGGGGGTAACTGCTGCCCTTACCGAGATACTGGCCAAAAATAACGCGGTTATTCTGGACATAGGCCAGGCAGACATCCATAATAACTTGTCTTTAGGTATTTTATTTCAAAGCAGTGAAGGAAATTCCGGAGATATATTGAAAGAATTACTTTTCAAAAGCTATGAGTTAGGTGTAAATATCCGCTTCAATCCGATTACCGAAGATGCCTATAATCAATGGGTTTCCATGCAAGGAAAGAACCGGTACATCATAACGATCTTAGGAAGGAAACTGACTGCCCGTCAAATTGCCGGTGTAACCCGCATTGTTGCCGACCAGGATATGAACATTGACGACATCAAGCGCCTGACCGGACGTATTCCGCTGGATGAGAACGCCCGTACACCTAAGGCAAGCGTTGAATTCTCCGTGCGGGGAACTCCCCGGGATAAAGAGCAGATGAAAGCTGACTTCATGAAACTTTCGGCTGAGCAGGAAATGGATATTTCATTCCAGGAAGAAAGTATGTTCCGCCGTATGCGCCGCCTGATCTGCTTCGATATGGATTCGACGCTGATCGAAACGGAAGTAATAGACGAATTGGCCATACGTGCCGGTGTCGGCGACCAGGTTAAGGCGATTACGGAAGCGGCAATGCGGGGCGAGATCGATTTCTGCGAGAGTTTCCGTCAACGTTGTGCGCTGCTGAAGGGATTGGATGTGTCCGTCATGCAGGAAATTGCAGAAAACCTGCCGATTACAGAAGGGGTTGACCGGCTGATGCGTATCCTGAAAAAGGTCGGCTTCAAGATCGCGATCCTTTCCGGCGGATTCACCTATTTTGGTAATTACTTGAAACAGAAATACAATATCGACTATGTATATGCTAATGAACTGGAAGTAGAGAACGGAAAGTTGACAGGCCGGTACGTAGGCGATATCGTCGATGGCAAGCGGAAAGCCGAATTGCTTCGTTTGATTGCACAGGTTGAGAATGTAGATATCCGCCAAACTGTTGCCGTAGGCGACGGGGCCAACGACCTGCCAATGATCAGTATTGCCGGCCTGGGAATTGCTTTCCATGCCAAGCCGAAAGTGAAAGCTACCGCCAAACAATCTATTTCTACGATCGGACTGGACGGTATCTTGTATTTCCTCGGCTATAAAGACTCATATTTGGATGAAAAAATGTAACTAAATTAATAAGACAATGATCAGACACATCGTAATGTTTAAACTGAAAGAGTTTGCAACTCCGGCCGACAAACAGGCTAAAATGCAGGAAATCAAAACAAATTTGGAAGCTTTGATCGATAAAATCGATGTTTTGCGCATGATTCGCGTCGACTTCAATGTGAATCCGGAAGAGACATGGGATATTATCCTGACTACGGAGCTGGACACTTTGAAAGATGTCTGCACATATGCAAACCATCCCGAACATGTTGCCGTATCCAAAGGTATTATAGGCCCGGTGAAAGCAGACAGAGCTTGTGTGGATTACGAATGCTAAGAAACGCAAGACGGTATTATTATGAAAGACTTTGATATCGAAGAACGTGCAAGCCGGGCAGTCCGGAACTTCGAAGCAGGATATAACTGTGCACAGTCTGTGTTTTTAGCCTATTCGGATGTATTCGAACTGGATATGGAGTTGGCAAAGAAAATGTCTGTCTCTTTCGGAGGTGGTGTAGGACGCATGCGTGAGATTTGCGGAACTGTCAGCGCAATGGCGATGCTGGCCGGTTTCAAATATCCTGTCTTGGATATTAATGACCAGGAAGCCCGTACGAAAAATTATGCGATAGTACAGAAAATGGCGGATCTGTTTAAAGAAAAGCATGGAACGGTTATTTGCCGTCGGCTTTTACCGCCTGAAGATGCCGCAGCAACAACTCCGGCACCGTCTGCCCGTACAAAAGAATATTATCAGAAGCGTCCCTGTGGCAAGTTTATTGAAGATGCTGCACGCATCGCAGGAAGAATGCTGAAAGGAGAATTGGATTGATGGCTTATGCCATCAATCTGATTTGTGTAACAATGCCCAATTTCCGTATTTCATTGAACAGGTTTGTATAAGAAGAGATAGCTTTCACATTTACTTTATAGGTGATCACAGACCGGTCGTCCAGATAGAAAGTCTCAAAGGAAACACTTACGATGAAAACGCCCTTGTCTTCCAATATCTTACGCATTACTTTCAAGTCGGGTGTCGCTGTAGAACAGGTAATAGTCAAAATCTTATTAACTCCATTCAGAAACATCCTTCTCTCCAATCGTTCCAAGCTCACCAAGATAAACAGTGTTATGACAGTTGCAATAGCAGCCGGAACATACATCCCGGCTCCTACTGCCAAACCTATCACTGCCATTACCCAAATACATGCAGCGGTAGTCAACCCGTGCACACTCCCGTGACTCTGGATGATCGCCCCAGCCCCCAGGAAACCGATACCTGAAAGCACCTGTGCTGCAATACGTCCCGGATCACCGTTCAGGAAGTTGGGATAGCATTGCGGAATCCAGATAGAGACCAGCATAGCGGCTGTCGAACCCATACAAATAAGGGTAAAGGTACGCATACCGGCCTCCCGTCTTCTGAACTGACGCTCTATCCCGATGACTGCTCCCAAAAAGAAACTGATCAGTAACTTGACTGCTGCCGTGTAAGGAGTAATAACCGTGTTTTGTAATATGTCATTTATCTGTTCAAACATACTCTATTGCTTTGCAACACGCAATTACAGGTATTTGTTTTATTTGACCTCCGTGATTTCAATCACGTGGCTGTTTGTCGGTCTGCTTGAAAAGACCGGAATCCCCACATTCATCAGAAACTCACCCGAGAAGGTCCGACCGTTGCATTCCAGTCTGGACTTAGTTCCCGGAACCAGATTGATTTCCTTGAGTTCATAACGGGCATCTTTTTTCAATCCCTGTAAACGAAGGGGTTGCATCATCTCTGCATATCTCGGATACATATCGAAAGCAAACAGAACAGCCTTGTTTGCACTTTCATTCGCATACATAACGGCAGCGTGTTCGCTTTCATAAGGAGATGCCAGACGATACTGGTCGCCATCCAGAATCACGTCGCTCAAACGTTTGAAGTTTGCCACAGCTTCCTTGCAATATTGCTGGTCAGCCTGGCTCATTTCATTGATCCGGATATCAAAGCCTAACTTACACATACTGGCAACATCCGTACGGAACTTAACTGGCTGTTTTCCCCAACTCGTGACGTGGGCGGCCATGCTCTTTGCAGGGAAGAAGTGTGAATATCCCCACTGAATAAAGATGCGTTCCACCGGTTCGGTATTGTCACTCGGCCAGAATTCGGTAAAGTATTTCAGCGCTTCATAGTCACAACGGCCACCGCCACCGGAACACAACATCATCGGCAAGTTCGGATATTTCTGCTTGATACGTTCCAAAACATTATATAAACCACGTACGTGTTCGATATATAAATGAGACTGCTGATTCTTCAAATACGGAGAATAGATATTCGTAATCGGACTATTGCAATCCCATTTAAAATAGGCAATACCCGGATATTTCGTCATCAAACCGTCCACAATGCCATACACATAATCTTGCACTTCCGGATTGCTCATATCCAGAACCATCTGATTTCTAAAGTAATATTCATCCCTGTTAGGCAGATGAATCACCCAATCCTTATGTTTTTCATACAGTTCGCTCTTCGGATTTACCATTTCAGGTTCAATCCACAAACCGAACTTTATACCTTTGTCCGTCGCTTCCTTAACCAACTTTCCTATACCGTTAGGCAACTTGGTTACTGTCTCCTGCCAGTCGCCCAATCCCTGATGGTCACTGCTACGGGGATACTTATTGGCAAACCAGCCGTCGTCAAGCAGGAACATATCTACCCCTAAAGTCGCAGCTTCGTCCATAATCGCAACCAATTTGTCTTCGTTAAAGTCAAAGTAGGTCGCTTCCCAGTTATTCAGCAAGGTCATACGGGGCTTTTCACCGTCTTTCAACTGATATCTACGTGCCCAGCGTTGGAAATCGCGACTGGCTTTTCCTTTTCCTTCCGCGCTGTACGTGAATATAAATTCCGGTGTACGGAACACCTCGTTCGGTTTCAGGGAATATTCCGAAGCATACGGGTTGATCCCGGAAAGAATACGCAAACTGTTTTCGTTGTCCACTTCGAAAGTGAAACGGTAATTACCTGTCCATCCGATTGTTCCAAACAAAACTTCTCCCGCATTTTCTTCCGCTTTCCGATCCAGGGCAAGCAGGAAAAACGGGGAACAGAACATATTGGCACGGCTTCCCAATTTCGTATCCAGCATCTTCTTTCCAAAAGAAAGCTCGCTTTCCTTCATGTTCACTTCGTGCGCCCAATCTCCCGAAAACTCGGTCAGAAAGTACTTACCGCTGTTCAGGTGAAGCAAAGAGGAGGCATAATTATAAAGGGTTACCGGCTTTTTCTCCTGATGGGATATTTCCGCAAATTCTTTAATAATATTTTCCTTCGGATAGGCAATGAAATGCAGCTTCACTTCTACAGGATATTTATCATCCTTCAGTGTAATCACAGTCTCATTCACTCCCGGCTGAAGTTGCTTGCTTTCGTGGGAAACATACTTCAAAAGCAAAGAAGGATTCCCGTCATTATGTAAAACACGGATTGCAGGCTCGAAATAGTCTTCCATTCCATGTGTTATATACGCTTCATTCCCGAGCGGCAACTGTGCGATATCCGAGTCAAAAGATAACTTTTGCCCCAGATAGGACTGGTATAACCGCCCATTGCTGTCATCTACCTTATAAATAAGGCTAATATTGTCGGTTGTAATGGGTATTACAGTTTTCTCATTAGCTCTCAGCACTGCTGATACAGCCATCAAGCATAGCAAAAAAAGGAGTCTGATCTTCATGTTTTTCTTCTATAAATTATTAATTTGATATTACAAATCCAAGGTTTATTATATATACGAGCAAAGATATAATAATAATTGGAATAATAGCAATCCAAATAGAAAAAAAACAATAAAAAAGTCCGTAAAACGGCTTGTTATACACGTTTTACAGACTTTTCTTTCTTTTATTTTCCTCAAAGGGATTCTTTCATATAATTTTCCTATACATCCAATGCACCGATCAGTTCCCGGACAGATGAAAATCCATGCCTGTTGCAATAGTCTTCCATCCCTTCTATTACCTTTATACTGACAGTCGGATCAACAAAATTATATGTCCCGATCTGGATAGCTGTTGCTCCTGCAAGCATAAATTCGACTGCATCTTTCCAATTGGAAATACCCCCCAAACCGATAATAGGAATCTTCACAGCCTTATATGTCTGCCATACCATCCGCAGGGCAACCGGCTTTACGCAGGGACCGGAAAGGCCACCGGTTATTGTAGATAATACCGGTTTACGCTTCTCGGCGTCGATAGCCATTCCCAGCATCGTGTTGATCAGTGAAACGGAGTCTGCCCCTTCAGCTTCTACCGCCCGGGCAATCTCCGTAATATCGGTTACATTAGGGGAAAGTTTTACAATAAGGGTCTTCGGATAAACCTTGCGGACTGCCTTCACAACCTCGCTTGCCCCGCAAGTCGTTACCCCGAACGCCATACCTCCCTGCTTCACGTTCGGGCAGGAAATATTCAGTTCGATAGCCGGAATTTTGTCCAGTTCGGCAATCTTTTCGGCACATTCCACATACGTTTCGACAGATGAACCGCTCACATTGACGATCATGTTCGTATCGATATCCTTAATATCCGGATAAATATGATCGACAAAATACTGTGCGCCTTTGTTTTGCAGGCCTACTGCATTCAACATTCCGGATGGTGTTTCCGCCATGCGGGGATACAAATTACCTTCACGTGGCTGGATAGTTGTACCTTTCACAAAGATACCGCCCAACCGGGAGATATCCATGAAATCGGAATATTCCACACCGTACCCGAAAGTACCCGATGCTGTCATAACCGGGTTCTTCAATTGTAAATTACCTATGTTTACGTTTAATTCAGCCATGTCAATTTTTCTATATTAAATACAGGTCCTTCAGTACATACACACACATGATGCTCATCCTTAGTCTTTTCCACACAGCACAGGCAAGCTCCTATACCACAAGCCATTGTGTTTTCAAGAGAGACTTCGCAAGAGGTGGAAACAGTGTCCGCATATTTGGCCACTGCCATCATCATCGGCTTAGGTCCACAAGTGTAAATCCGATCGAAATGAATTTCTTTCAATATGGAATGATTGGTCACATATCCCTTTTCACCCAATGAACCGTCTTCAGTTGTAACATATACGGTCCCGATCTGTTCGAATTGTTCCAATTGTAACACATCCTCTTTCGAACGGGCTCCCAAAAGGAAAGTCGGTGTATATCCGGCATTCTTCAAGACTGCCCCCAGGTATAACATCGGAGCTGTACCGACCCCGCCACCGATCAACAGGAGTTTTTCGCCTTTATCGGCAGGCGTAGTGAAACTGTTTCCCAAAGGCAACATAATATTTACAATATCACCCGGCTTGTATTCGGCCATCCGGCGTGTTCCGTCACCGACCAACTGAATCAGTAGCCACAATTCATTTGTCGCTCTGTCCACATAATTAATAGAGATGGGGCGACGAAGAAATGTTGTAGGAGAGTTATCCACACGTACCTGTACGAACTGGCCCGGAAGCATTTCCGGCAAGATCTGATCAGATGTTAGTTTAAGCAGGCAGTAATTTTTGTGAAGGCGGCGGTTTTCAGTCACCTTCATGTCAAGCATGTACTTCTTCATATAATGATTAGTCAAATTCTATACAAAGATACATGAATATGATATATAAACCAAAACAAGCTATTCTTTCTTGTCTTTTTCGCTTATAAAAGTATCAAATGTATTATCAGAATAAAAAATCATTATTTTACTAACTTTTTTAGTATTCGTTTCTTGCTGTATAATTTGCTCTACTACAGGCATTTTTGTATTGTTTACAGGTGTGTCAACCCTCGTTTCCTTGCGATATTCGAGAGCAGCTTGCCCTTCGGACGGATTTATCGCCGTATTTTGGAACAAATCAGGTTGTGTCAACACATGTTCCCGTATCATTTCGCCTTTGCCGAAGAGGAGCCAGTCGGAATCTACATAAGTGAACCGTTCCAGAATTTTAATAAGGACATCCAGGCTAACATTATTTCTTCCATTCAAAATATGTGACATGGCTGAACGCTGGATACCGATTGCTTCAGCAAATTTAGAAGGAGTCATACCTTCCCGTTCCCTTATTTTAGTGATACGTTCTATCATCTTTCTGTATATCCTTAATTTGTTTAGCAAAATACTGACATTGTGTCTGCTTTTTATCGAAAATCATACACAAATCAATAACGATACAAATATAAACTATAATTCTCAATTGTGCAATTTATTTGTATAAACTTAAACTGATATTTTTATATACAACAGAATACATTTGTAATGGTTATTATTGTAAACAGGGATTTTAAGCATAAAAACCATATTAAAGTAATACTTTCACTATATAACCTATTTTATTGTTATCCTTATTATTATAAAACACAAAAACAAGATTGTTCTTTGTTTTTATGAGCATTTGTACACAGATGTAGCCTTATAATTAACGTGTCAGATTAATATTTCAACGTAATTAACTGGTTTATGCTTATTTATGCGAAAAATAGGAAGTTTGGCTGAAAGGTCTGTTTTTATCAGTTTATAATAGTAATGTAAACATAAACAAATGTTTTCTTATTGAATTTTGTTTACAGAATACAATTGTATTCGTACATAAATTATACAAACAGCCGTGTTTACAATCGTAACACCTGTAATTAAGTTTACATTTCAATACTATAATTTGTTTTGATATTATGGGATACTGACAGAATGTCCCGATTTACGAATGTTATCTTACCTGGCCAATCTCTTTTGACATTGGTGAAGGCTAAACCTCTCTTTTTTGATGATTTTTGTGAACGGATGGTAAGGCGAGGATAAATATTCAACTCACGAGTGGGTTAAAATGAGTATAATGCACTGAAAAACAGAAAGAAGAGGCTTATTTTCCCTGTCTATTTTTTTGTTATTCCAGGAAAAAGCCCCTTCTTTCTGCTTATTGGGTATAAAAAGTTGTTTAATGAAGTATTTTGTAGAGTAGCTCCTTCAGAAGTTCGGCATCCGATACCGATGTATTTTCCACTCCTTTCGAGCGGGCGTCCGTCATACGGATATCACTGATCAGGTTAAAGACCTTCATAGCCGAATAGTTCCGCATCCCCAAAAGATAATCTTTGACCTGAAAAGTTCCCCTAAGACCAAGTGCCGTCATCAGACCGGTCTCGGAACGGTCCTTCGTATAATAGCAGATCAACAGGTTTGAGAAGTAGTTAAATAATACAGGAAGGGTCATCTGGATCGGATTGCTTTTCGGGTTCTTTTCGAAGTACTGGGCAATCCTGTTTGCCTTCAGGACATCCTTCATGGCAAGTGCCTTTATCAGCTCGAAGTTATTGTATTCTTTACTGATTCCGATATTCTGCTCTATCAACTCCGGCGTGATGCGTTTTGCTCCCTTTTCCGGCAGGATCAACGCCAGTTTATCCAATTCCTTGCTCAAGCGGCTTAAATCGTTTCCAAGGAAATCTGAGAGCATTTGAGCAGCTTTATTATCGATCCCTATAGAACGTAGTTGCATGAATGAACTGATAAAGGCCGGCATCTTATAATCGGGGATTTTTTTAGACTCGAATAATACGCCTATTTTATCGGTCGCAGCCGCTAATGCCTTACGGCGGTCCAGTGTTTTATATTTGTAATTAATGACCAGAACAGTCGACATTAATGGATTTTTTACATAGTTCGACAGCACTTCTATATCACGAACTAATTGTGCTTCCCGGACTACCACTAACTGATATTTTGACATCATCGGAAAACGGCGTGCCGCATTTATAATCGCAGCTGCATCCGTATCGGCTCCATACATGATAACCTGGTTAAAATCCCGTTCGGATTCCTCCAATACATTTTCGAGCAACAATTCCGTTATCTGGTCCATAAAAAAAGGCTCGTCACCCATCATAATATAGACAGGTGCAAACTTTTTTGCCACTATATCCCGGCATATTTCCTCGTATGTATATTCTTTTTTAGCCATATTTTCGCGTAATCTTTCTTTTATTCCAATTACCAACTGAAGCGGATATGACGGATTGTTTTCTTTCCGTCGATAATCTGACGAAGCGCTTCCACTCCCAACATGAGATGCTCTTCTGCAAAGTTTTTTGTCACGGCCCGGTCACTGGCTTCTGTCTTCACTCCGTCTTCTTCCATCGGCTTATCGGAAATCATCAGCAGCGCGCCTGTCGGGATTTTGTTGGCAAAGCCTGCCGTAAACAGTGTTGCGGTTTCCATATCGATGCCGGTGGCATGCGTCCGCCGAAGATAATCTTTAAAATCGTTATCGTATTCCCATACCCGCCGGTTCGTTGTGTAAACCGTGCCGGTCCAGTAATCTTTTCCCCGGTCGCGGATTGCAGACGAAATGGCGCGCATCATCGAGAAGGCCGGAAGCGACGGTACTTCCGCCGGAAGGTATTCGTTTGAAGTCCCTTCCCCGCGTATGGCAGCGATCGGCATGACGTAGTCGCCCAGGTTATTCGTCTTTTTCAACCCTCCGCATTTCCCCAGAAAAAGGACTGCCGTCGGTTTGATCGCAGACAACAGGTCCATGATTGTAGCCGCATTCGCACTCCCCATTCCAAAGTTGATGATCGTTACACCGTTGGCGGAAGCATTCGGCATCGTGTTCTTCAGCCCTAAGATCGGGACATTGAAATGTTCTGCAAACAGCTCCACATATTTCGTAAAGTTGGTAAGCAGGATATATTTATCAAAGTCTTCCAGTTTCCGTTCCGTATAGCGCGGCAACCAATTCTCGACAATTTCTTGTTTTGTTTTCATAAATCATTACCTTTGATGGACTGTTTTCGCAGAATAAAAGAACAAATATAGTAAATGCTGACATTAAACTTGCCTGGTTTCGCGCCTAAAGTAACAGAAAAAGATGGAAAACGTACGATCTTTGATCCCGTACGCCGTAAATATGTAGCCCTGACTCCGGAGGAATGGGTACGCCAACATTTTGTCAACTATCTGATTTCTTTCAAAAATTATCCGAAAGAACTTCTGGCCAATGAAGTATTCGTAAAACTGAATGGAACATCAAAACGCTGCGATACGGTTGCTTATAACCGCTTTTTAGCGCCTTTAGTAATTGTCGAGTACAAAGCCCCTACCGTCAGCATCACAAATGCCGTATTCGACCAGATTGCGCGTTATAATATGGTTTTGCATGTCGAATACCTGATCGTAAGCAATGGACTCAACCACTATTGTTGCAAGATCGACTACAACAACCAGACTTATGTCTTTCTGAACGGTATTCCCGGATATGACGAGCTGTAAATTACAGGATGGATGCGGTTTGGTCTTTGTAAATCAAAATGGAATCGCTTATTTGAGTATTGGCCGGCCTGTCGACATAGACAGAATTACTATCCTTTATAACAGGCTGTTCCGCTGATTCCTTCTCATTAAAAATGAGAGAATAACCTAAGATAACCGCAAAAAAAGATAATATCAACGCTTTCATAATCTATTGCAATTTTAAAATCATATACAAGTATGATGTATTTAGAACGGGAAACGCTGCACTATATTACAAAAGAAATGTATTTTTTTTGTCACCCATTTGTAATACCGAGTTTCCCTTCCCTTGATTTACAAGGATAACATTCTAATAAACAGAATAGTTCTAAAATAAAAAGCGGGAAAAGAAAAAATCTCTTCCCGCTTCTTTTATTTTGATCGAATGACCGTTTATGCACCGAAGTCGTCGAAATGCAACATTTCACGCGGCACACCTAAATTGTCCAACATGTTTTCCACAGCCTTTGACATCGGGCCCGGACCACACATGTAGTATTCGATATCTTCCGGAGCTTCGTGATCCTTCAGATAAGTATCGTAGATTACCTGGTGAACGAAACCGGCCGTGTACTTCACGCCTGCTGCATCGGCTACAGGATCCGGACGGTCGAGCGCCAGATGGAATGTGAAGTTCGGGAATTCTTTTTCGATTTCCAGGAAGTCTTCCAAATAGAATACTTCGTTCAGCGCACGGGCACCGTAGAAGTATGACATCTTGCGGTCTGTTGTCTTCAACGTCTTTGTCATGTGCATGATCTGCGCACGCAACGGAGCCATACCGGCACCACCGCCGACCCACATCATCTCGCGCTTGGAGTCGAAGATCGGATGGAAATCACCGTAAGGACCGCTCATCGTCACCTTATCACCCGGTTTCAGGGTAAAGATATAAGAAGAAGCGATACCCGGCATCACATCCTGGAAGCCCACCTGAGGTTTCGGCTTGAACGGCGGTGTGGCGATACGAACCGTCAACATGATACGGTCGCCTTCCGCAGGATAGTTAGCCATAGAATAAGCACGGATAGTCGGCTCGTCGTTCTTGCATTTCAGCGTGAACAAACCGAAGTTTTTCCATGCCGGCAGATATTCGTCACCGATCAGGTTCTTGTCGATATCTTTGTCATAATCCATTGAGTAGGCAGGAATCTTGATCTGGGCATAAGAACCCGGCAGGAAGTCCATGTGTTCGCCCTTAGGCAATGCCACGATAAACTCTTTGATGAAAGTAGCCACGTTCTTGTTGGAGATCACTTCGCATTCCCATTCCTTTACGCCGAATACTTCGTCCGGAACCTGAACGACCATATCTTCCTTTACCTTGCACTGGCATGCCAGACGCCAGTGTTCCTTGATCTGCTTGCGAGAGAAAAAGCCCTTTTCAGTCGGCAGGATTTCTCCTCCGCCATCGATTACCTGTGCACGGCACTGGCCACATTTACCACCGCCACCACAGGCAGAAGACAGGAAGATACCCCCGCTCTGCAAAGCGCCCAACAGCGTTCCGCCTATCGGAGTTTCTATTTCTTTTTCTTTATTTACCTCCAGCTTTACATTTCCGGATGGTACCAATTTTGCTTTAGCGAACAAAAGTGCGGCTACCAGAATCAGTGTTATCACAAGGAAAACAACTGCACTGGCTGCGATTGTAAGTCCGCCCGACATTAATAAAATCATCTTTATCTGTTATTTAATGCGTTAATACTTAAATCTTAAGACCTGAGAAGCACATAAAGGCCATACCCATCAAACCGGTGATGATGAAGGTAATACCAAGACCCTTCAACGGTTTGGGAATGTCTGAATATGCCAGTTTTTCACGGATAGCAGCCATACCTACGATAGCCAGCAACCATCCGATACCAGAACCTAAGCCATACACAGTTGCAACACCTACATTCGGGAATGCTTTCTGCTGCATAAACAGAGAACCACCCAGGATAGCGCAGTTTACAGCGATAAGCGGCAAAAAGATACCCAGGGAAGCATACAGAGAGGGTGAAAACTTCTCGATAACCATTTCAACCAATTGCACGAAAGATGCAATAACGGCGATAAAGATGATGAAAGCGAGGAAGCTCAGATTCACGTTTGCGAAATCCGGTCCCAACCAGCTCAATGCACCTTCTTTCAGTACATAGTTTTCAAGCATATAGTTGATCGGCAGTGTACACAAGAGCACGAATGTCACTGCTATACCTAATCCTAAAGCTGTCTTCACATTCTTGGAAACAGCCACGAACGAACACATACCTAAGTAGTATGCGAAGATCATGTTGTCTACAAAAATCGAGCGGACGAATGTGCTTAATAATTCTTCCATTCTATTATTCTTTTAATAGTTAGCATTAATTTTCCTGAAGTTCCTTGTTACGAGCACGATGAACCCAAATAATCACAGCAATCACGATCAACGCCATCGGAGGCAAGATCATCAAACCGTTGTTCACATAACCGAAGTCATAGAATGCCTGCGGAATTACCTGGAAGCCTAACAGTGTGCCGGAACCTAACAGTTCGCGGAAGAAACCGACGATCACCAGTATCAACGCATACCCGAGGCCGTTGCCGATACCGTCGAGGAATGATTCCCACGGGCCGTTACCCAAAGCAAATGCTTCCAGACGTCCCATCAGGATACAGTTGGTAATGATCAGACCGACAAACACGGAAAGCTGTTTGTTTACATCGTAAGCAAATGCTTTCAACACTTCACTAACAATAGTTACCAACGCAGCTACAACCACCAACTGTACGATAATACGGATACGGTTAGGAATTGTATTACGAATCAATGAAATGATTACGTTGGCAAAAGCCACAACAGCCGTTACTGAAATACCCATTACAATAGCCGGCTCCAGTTTTGATGTTACAGCCAGCGCAGAGCAGATACCCAGCATCTGGACGACAACAGGGTTGTTGGCGCTAAGCGGGCCTAACAGAACTTCTTTATTCTTATTCGATAATAATCCCATCTTCTCTTAATTTTGTGAGGTTAAAAATTTGACATAACCACTCAAACTGTTGAACAACATCGCGTCGACACCTTTACTGGTGATCGTACCGCCGGAAATACCGTCAACATAATCCTGGCCTTCCACACTCTTGCCGGGTTTTACTACGGCAACAGATTTGAATGTTCCATCCATAAACAGCTTTTTGCCTTTAAATTCACTGCTGAACGCCGGCTTGGCGATTTCGGCACCCAGACCCGGAGTTTCACCCTGGTGGCTGAAGTCGGCGCCGTACACCGTGTTCTTATCGCTATCTACGGAAATATATCCCCACAGCGGGCCCCACAGACCTGCACCATGCAAAGCCATGATGTATTTTGTCTGGCCGTCTACATTAGCTACGAAAACCGGGTATTCGTGTTCGGTAGCAGCCTTTACCACATCGGCAGCAAAAGCATCGCCGTCCACCTTCTGTCCGTTTTCATTTACCAGGAATGCCTCCTTGATCAATTCGTTATATTTAGCTTCAGCTTCATTGGCAGAAACCGCTACGTTGATGGAACGCAGAATCTGCTGGCGCTTGTCGTTTTCTTCATTCTTCTGCTGGAAGCTTCTCAGCGACTGGGAAGTGAAAGCCAACACGACGGCTACCAGAACAACCATTACCGAAGCATATACAACCGTATAAACATTGCTATCCCGGTTCATACCCTTCTTGGCTGCAGCCTCGTCTTTCACTTCTTCGAAATCGGAAGCAGGAGCTGCACATATAGGACAAACATCCGGAGCTTTATTTCCTTCGTGGATATATCCACATACTTTACATTTATATTTAGCCATACTCCTTCTTACTTTATTTGATTACACGTTTCAATCTGCGGTTGATGTTAGCTTCCACTACGTAGTAGTCGATCAGCGGAGCAAATACATTCATCAACAGGATAGCGAGCATCATACCTTCGGGATAACCCGGGTTCAACGCGCGGATGATAATAGCCATGGCGCCAACCAGGAAGCCATAGATATATTTACCTGTTTCCGTACGGGCTGAAGTGACAGGGTCGGTAGCCATAAACACGGCGCCGAATGCGAAACCACCCAGGAACAGTTGATCCAGCGGAGATACGCACATCGAAACTGTTGTTCCGACCATATTGAAGATCAATGACATGACAGCTCCACCGACAAATACGGAAACCATTGTCTTCCAGCTTGCGATTCTTGTAAACAGAAGGATTACGGCACCAATCAGAATTGCCAATACGGATGTTTCACCGATTGAACCCGGAATCAGACCCAAGAACATGTCCCATGTGGAAATCGGATGTCCGAGAACATCGACAGCCTGGAACGAATTGATCAGTTCCTTACCTGCAATTGCAATCTGTCCCAGCGGAGTTGCACCGGAGAAACCGTCCACAACCTGACCACCACCGATACCGAACGTGTCGGCTGTACGGACAAACACCTGGTCGCCCGACATGGCTGCCGGATAGGCAAAGAACAGGAATGCACGTGTAACCAAGGCTACATTAAATACATTATATCCCGTACCGCCAAATACTTCTTTTGCAAAAACAACAGCGAATGCAGTGGCAACAGCGATCATCCACAGCGGAGTATCCACCGGAACAATCATCGGGATCAGGATACCGGAAACCAGGAAACCTTCCTGAATTTCTTCCTTCTTCACCTGGGCAACCGCAAATTCGATACCCAAACCTACTACATACGAAACAATGATTTTAGGCAATACAGCCAGAAAACCAAAAATAAAAGTCATGAGAAATCCCGGATCAGTACCAACCGCAAGGTTATGCTGATAACCGACATTATACATACCAAAAAGCAAAGCGGGCAACAAAGCTATGATAACCACGGTCATCGTACGCTTCGAGTCAATATAGTCATGAATATGTACGCCTGATTTGGAAGTCGCATTCGGAACAAATAAGAATGTTTCGATACCTTCAAAAACAGAACGGAACATCGCCAGCTTTCCGCCTTCCTCAAAGGTCGGCTTAATCTTGTCGAGGTAATTCCTTAACGCTTTCAATGTATTCTAATTTTTTAATGTTATTAATTCATTTCCTTGTATAACAGATTCAAGCCCTGACGAACGATCTTCTGGATTTCAAGCTTGGATGTGTCAACAAATTCGCAAAGTGCAAAATCTTCGGGAGCCACTTCGTAGATACCTAAGTTTTCCATCTTGTCGATATCGAACGTGATGATTGCCTTCAGCAGGTATTCCGGCATGATGTCCATCGGGAATACGCTTTCGTATTCGTTAGACATGATCATGGCGCGTTTGCCACCCTTGATGCGGGCGTCGATTACATACTCTTTGTTCTTACCCATCAGCCAAGTCGGGAAAGAGTGGCTGACACTGTATTTTCCAAAGCCGGGAGTAGCCCAACCGAAGAAATCGTATGTTTCGTCGCCTTCCGGGATTACGGTAATCTGATTGTCGTAAGCGCCTAAGTAGTCGTCTTTCATCACCTTCGTACCGGTCAGCACATTACCGCTGATGATACGAACGTCTTCGTTCCCTTTCAGGATCTTTCCGGCAACCAGGCTGTCAACCGTACAACCGGAGATAGCCTTGATATATCCTCTTTCTGTCGTTTCGGAACCGGTCAGCACAACCAGGCGGCTGAAATCGGCAATACCTTTATTGAACAGACGGCCGATTACGATCACATCGGCAGGATTTACCGTCCAAACCACTTCGCCTTTGTTGACAGGCTTGATGTGATTAATCTGTACTCCCACATTCGCTGCAGGATGCGGACCTTCCACTTCCACTGTTTCAACACCTTTCACACTGACGGAAGAACCTTTGCGGACACCGACATAAACCTTACCGGCGGTAAGCTTTGCCAATGCATCCAACCCTGTCTGGAAATCTGCTTCCTGACCTTTCACGATGAAATCGAAGTTCGGCGCTAACGGTGCGGAGTAGAATGCAGAAACAAAGATGTCACGCGGAGCATCTGCCGGCGAAGCGACGATGTCATACGGACGTTGTTTGATATAAGGCCACAAACCGGCATTCAGGATTGCGTCCTTAACCTCCTCTCCTTTCAGAGAAGCTACATTTTTCTTGCCGAAATCCTCGTACTCGATCTGCGCATCCGGCTTAACAACAATGCTAAGCACCTTACGCTTCTCTCCTCGGTTTACGGCAGTTACTTCGCCACTGACAGGCGAAACAAACTTGATCTCCGGGCGGTTCTTATCGATCATCAATACAGAACCGGCTTTGACTTTTTCTCCTACTTTGGCAACAACTTTAGGTACAATACCGTTATAATAATCGGGAACGATCGCGTAAGTATCGCTTTTCCCCCCGTTTAACAGTACGTCCGAAGCTTTGCCCTTCAGATTAATGTCTAAACCCTTTTTAATCTTAATCACATTTGCCATGATACAACTAAAATTGTTTATATGTAATTTTCCCGCAAAAGTAAGCAATTTTTTATGCTTTAAAGCAGGCGAAAGGAAATAATTAAAGAAATAATTCCATAATTTTGCATTGTCAAAGAAAGAAATATGAAAAAGAGAGTGTACAGTTTGCTTTTTATGTCGCTTTTTGCCCTTTCCATCGGGGCAAATGCACAAGTGAAGTATTTTACCGACGTCAACAACAAACAGATAAAGACGCTTCAGGTGAAAGTGGCCGGCGAGTTGATATCCGAGCCCTATATCGCTTTGGGCGGCGACGAGCGGATCGAAATCAATTTCGACGGTTTGGGCAGCGGGTACACACGATATGCCTACAACGTCATACACTGCAATGCCGACTGGACACAATCGCAGCTAAGCCCCATCGAATACATGAACGGTTTCCAGGGAATGACAATCGACGATTTTGCCAATTCCATCGGGACAACCACCCAATATTCCAACTACCGCCTGTTGCTTCCGAACGACGATGTCCAGTTCAAAGTTTCCGGGAATTACGCCATACAGGTCTATAAGGAAGACAATCCGGACCAGATCGTGTTTACGGCCTGTTTCTCGGTGGCCGAACCTGTCATCAACATCGCTGCTTCCGTCAGCGGGAATACGGACATCGACACCAACCAGAGCCATCAGCAGGTCAGTTTCACCATCAACAACAAGAATTTCCCGATCACCTATCCGCAAACGGACCTGAAGATATATGTCTATCAGGACAACCGGCGCGATAATGCCGTCACCGACCTGCAACCGATGAGCATTTTAGAGAACCAGATTTCCTACGCTTACAACCGCAACCTGATTTTCCCAGCCGGAAACGAATACCGGCGTATGGAGTTCCTGAGCAACAAATATAACGGGATGCACGTCGAAGACATCTCTTATCACAACCCTTATTATAATGTGGAGTTAATGACCGATTATAAGCGGGACAAAGGGACCTATCAGTATGACCAGGACCAGGACGGGCGTTTCTTCATCCGTTGCAGCGGTTGCAACGATCCCGATACGGAAGCCGATTACTACATCGTGCATTTCGCGCTTGCCTGTGACCCGTTGCCCGATGGAAACGTCTATCTGAACGGTGAGCTGTATAATAATGTATTGGACGAAAAGAGTAAAATGGGCTATAACTTCGAAACAAACCAATACGAAAAAGCCGTCCTGCTGAAACAAGGCAGCTACAACTACCAATATTTGTTTGTCCCTACCGGATCTACGGTCGGACAGACCGGACCAATAGAAGGCAACTTCTACCAGACGCAAAACGAATATAGCATCTACGTCTACTTCCGCCCGATGGGTGCCCGCTACGACCGCTTGATCGGCGTGACGACAGTCAGGAACGAAATGCAAGTGTTTTAGGAGATTACAAAAAAGTTTCAAGCGTACGAAAGTCTGAAACTTTAGTTTCAACGATTCTGTGCGGTTGAAACTTTTGTTTCATGCCGATGGAACTTTAGTTTCACGGGACGAAAATTTAGTTTCCTCGGCTGAAACTTTAGTTTCGACCGCAGACACTTTTGTTTCAGCCATAGAGACTTCACATTCGTTTCCCCATGATATAGGTTGCCACAATGTTACGGTCATCCCCTAAAGTTTGCAAACCGAAGAGTTTGTTCTCCAGTTCCCATCTCCCATTGCGTTCCAGATATTCCCGGCGTATTTGTTGGGAAGGGGTGGCGGCATAATCGAGAACGATGAAGTCTGCTTTCCGGCCTTTTTCAAAACTGCCTGTTTCATCCTCCAGATGGAGCGCCTTTGCAGCTCCTAAAGTACATTTGTAAAAGGATTCCAGTACAGACATCGGATATCCGTTGAGTTGCTGCACCTTGTAAGATTCGCCCATCGTACGAAGCAAAGAGTAAGACGTTCCGGCACCGACATCGGTCGCCAGCGTGGTCTGCATACCGATCTGGTTGGCCTGCCGCATATCATACAGGCCGCTTCCTAAAAAGAGATTGGAAGTCGGGCAATGAGCGATAACTGAACCGGCTTCTGCCAAGCGGCGGCATTCCGAATCCGACAGATGGATGCAATGGCCGAAAACCGAACGGTCTGTCACCAGTCCCGCCCGTTCGTACACTTCTAAATAATCCCGGCAGCCGGGGCACAGGGAAAGTGTATTACAGATTTCCTCCTTATTTTCGGAAAGATGCGTTTGGATATATGTATCCGGATATTGCTCATGCAAACGTCCTGCGGCCTTCAGTTGTTCGTTCGAGCAGGAGATCGCAAAACGGGGAGTGATCACATAACGGTTACGCCCTTTCTTATGCCAGGCTTCGATCAGAGAACGGCTTTCGGCCTCTCCCCGTCCGGCCGTGTCGGTCAAACCATCCGGCGCATTGCGGTCCATCAGCACTTTACCGGTCATCATGCACATATTATATTCCGAAGCAACCGAAAAAAGAGCATTGACGGATGCGGCATGCACAGTCGCATATGCCATACAGGTCGTCGTCCCGTTCCGGAACAGCTCCTGCACGAAAAAGCGTGCGATCCGTTCGGCATGTTCCGGAGACGAGAAAGCCTGTTCGGCCGGGAAAGTATAGTCGTTCAGCCACTCAAGCAATTGTTTCCCATACATCCCGATAATCTCGGCTTGCGGATAATGGATGTGAGAATCGATAAAGCCCGGCATTATCAGCTTGCCGGAATAGTCGATCCGTTCACAACCGGCGTAGCGGCTTTCGAGTTCCTTGAAAGGCCCGCAATCGATTATGATCCCTTCCTTCACGACCAACGCTCCGTCGGGGAAATACCGGAAAGCGTCAGTTCTGTCCAAGGGCGAATCTGTAAAGTCGAAAACTTCTCCTCTATATAACTTTATCGTATCGTTCATCTTCCTTCATTTTACCGGTTCGACATGTAAAACAATATGAGTTGCCGGACCGTATTTCAACCGCAATTTCCGTTCTATCTCTTTTGTCAGTTCGTGTGCATGGCTGACGGTTGTCTGGCCGTCCACACGGATATGTACCTCGATTGCAAAATCATTGCCGATACGGCGGGTACACAGATTATGCGGGTTCTTCACATCCGGAGTCTCGTTAATGACTGAAAGGATCTCGTCTTCCACTTCTTTAGGCAATGATTTCTCCAACAGGTCATTTATTGCAGGGAGGACCAACTGGAAAGCGACTTTTACAATCAGGATACTGACGATAACAGCCGCGATCGGGTCCAGCACACGCCAGTTGTCGCCCAACAGGATTGCACCGCCGATTCCAAGCGCCGTACCGATGGAAGAAAAAGCATCCGAACGATGGTGCCAGGCATTCGCAATAACCGCCTGGCTGTTTTCCCGCCTGCCGACAGAAAGGGTCAGACGAAACAACGCCTCCTTTATTATTATAGATACGACAGCAGCGAGCAGGGCAATTTTTCCCGGACTTTCAAGCGGCTCATCCATGAAATAAAATCCATATATCTTATTCGCCCCTTCCCAGAAAAGGCCGACTCCTACGCACATCAGGACGATACCGATGACCGAAGTGGCCAACGTTTCATACTTACCATGCCCGTAGTCATGCCCTTCATCCTTCGGCTTTGACGATATATTGATAAAAAGCAGTACGATTACATCCGTTACAAAGTCGGAAAGAGAATGGACGGCATCTGCAATCATGGCACTACTGTGTCCCAATACGCCTGCTACAAATTTGAAAACCAGTAACAGGAAATTGGCTACTGACCCGGTCAGAGTCACCGCCATAATCTTTTTCTTTCTTGTATGCGCTTTCATCCTGCTTTTTATCTCACAATCAATTTATCCGAAATATCGATATAAATAGTCCCAGTTTCTATCTAAAAGACCGGTCAGCTTGTCGATCTTGTTCCGCACTTGAATCAACTCGGACCGTAACTGGAGTTTCTCTTCCAATACTTGCACGCTTGCCAGCTGTTTCGTTATTTCCTCTAATCGGGCAATAAGACGTACGTTTACCGCATCCAGATAATTCAGACGGGTAGACTGACGGATAAAATACTCAAATCGGGCTGGTTCCATCTTATAGTATAAAGATGATAATCCTTTTCTTGGCAAAGGAAAACGATATGGAGTTATTGAAAGATGCGATAATCGGGCGGCCGCTTTTGTCGCTCTGACCTGCTTGGATATTTCATCGGGGTACATAAAGACAACCTGATTCGTCTGTTTTAAAAGCGATTCGATGTGCCGATAAGTCAGTTCCGGCCCGCAACAGGCTACCGTATTGGTGAAACCTGCGGCATGCATGATCATTAAATCCTTGCTGTTCCATACCAAATATGCAAAACCGCATCGTTTTATAGCCTCGATTGCCTGATAAAGCCCCAACAGGTTTGTTTCTCTCAAATCTGCAGGAATGCAAAAGCCTTCTTCTTCTTCTTTTTCTTCCGGAACGTATTTAAGAAAACCTTGTAAACTTCCGCTATCATCCCGGACAGGGAAGAGCTTGCATCCGGAAATCTGTTCATAGGTATCCGGAAGGATATCTGCCGCCACACCAAGCTCCAAATATTGATGGGCATAGGCTAAAAGAGGACTACTGCATGAGTTGGAGGTGAAAGAGTTTAATAACATATTGAACTCTTTTTCTCTATGCTTGGCAGTAAACATACTCTTTTCTTTTTCCTTTTTCCGCTTACTCTTGCGGGCAAGGCATTCCAATCCATTTTCATCAATCGGAATATGGAACCAATCCACCAAAAGGCGTAATGCTTCCCCTTCATTACAACCGACTAACAGTTGTGTCAAGCGGACAACGTCACCGGCTTCTTTACAGACATCACACTCGTAGATTTGATCCGTTACTTTTATTTTAAAAGATTTTTCGTCATCTTTATGAAATGGACAACTACACATTAGTGTTTTTCCTGATTTACTTCCACGATGCAATTCCGCATATTTCTGAACTACATCTTCCAATCTTGCTTCTTGAGCGATTGTTTGCTTCAAATTTTTAATCATAATTAAATTTTGAGGTTTTTCTTGGATAATAAGGCAAATAACCAATTATTGATAAATCCCATGACCCAATCTCTCCTTTTTTTTTTAAGAGAGAACAAATATATGGAGAATTTATCTATAAATCTCATCTTTACTATCCTGTATAAATATTAAAAGATAAAAAACTTAATATTGCCATACTTATCTAACCAATAAAAAAGTCTACCTTTGTTCCTACATTTCCGAGAAGGAAGAACGTTACATACATGATGAAACTTATTGGTTATATATTATTAATAGCTTTGTTACAGTCAGTAACAGGCATCTCCATCTTATACGCTCAGGGTTTTACATCGGCTTCCGGTATCGTAAAAGATTCGATCACCGGCGAGCCGCTCCCATTTGTGTCCGTATATTTTGACGGATCCACTATCGGGGCAATGACAGACGACGACGGAGCGTTTACTCTTCAAAATAATGAGGGATATACGAAGCTGGCAGCCGCCTCATTAGGATATGACACTAAGTTTATCGATCTCAAACCCGGTCAAAAGAACGACAATTTAGTGTTTTTGCTCAAACCGACCGCTTTCGAAATATCCGAAGTCGTAATCAAACCGAAGCGGGAAAAATATACCCGGAAAGATAATCCGGCTGTCGAGCTTATCAAAAATGTAATTGCACATAAGAATGACAACCGGATTGAAGCCAAACCGGAGTACCAGACAGAAGTGTATGAAAAATTGAGTTTGTCGTTGGACAACTTCAACCCAAATCTTGACAAGAATAAATTTCTGAAGAAGTTTAAATTTATCAAGAACTATCTGGACACATCCGAATTCAACGGTAAACCGATCCTGACCGTTTCCGTTCGTGAAAACCTGTCGGATTTCTATTACCGGAAAAGTCCGAAGACAGAGAAGACAATAGTAAGGGCCAAGCGCATGCAGGGAATCGACAAATCTTTGGATGATGGCGGTGGTATCACTTCCAATCTGGAAGAAATATTCAAGAGCGTCAATATCTTTGATAATAACATCCCTATCCTGTTGAACCGTTTTGTCAGCCCTTTATCCTCTACGTTGGCGACAACTTATTACCACTACTATATCATGGACACGCTCGATATAGGAGGTGATAAATGCGTTGACCTCGCTTTCGTTCCGGCGAACAGTGAAAGTTACGGGTTTACCGGACGGCTTTACATAACTCTCGACGGTAATTATGCTGTCAAAAAGGTACTGTTGAACACACCTGCCAACATCAACCTGAACTGGGTAGACAAACTGCGTATCGAACAGGAATTCAAGCGGATGCCGGACAGTACCTGGGTGATCGACCAGGAAAACACCTTTGTCAATTTCTATGTGGTAAAAGGGACACAACAACTATATGCCCATCAGCTCAGGAACTATGATAACTATAATTTCAATGTCCAGAATGCCGATTCGGTCTTCGGCCTCTTGGGGGCGTTACATGTTTTGCCGGAAGCGACCGCGCAACCCGATACTTTCTGGATGCATAACCGTCCCATACCTCTGAAAGAAAAAGAAGATGCCTTGAAAGACTTATTGGCTCAATTGCGCAAGGTCCCAGCTTTCAATGCCATTATCAAGACGGCGGAGATACTGATTACGGGGTATATTCCGACTGCGAACGATAAAAAAGTGACCAAGTTCGACTTTGGCCCGATGAATACGACCTTCAGTGCAAACCATCTGGAAGGTTTCCGTATGCGTGTCGGAGGAATGACAACGGCAAATCTTAGTCCGTATTGGTTTGCAAGCGGCTATCTGGCATATGGGACAAACGACCGTAAATTAAAATACAACCTGAAGCTGACGCATAGTTTCAATAAAAAAGAATATCACGAAGGGGAAAATCCGGTCAACAACTTATCGTTTATCCAGGAATATGACGTGTACACGCCTGGGCAGGACTTCCTTTTTACCAGTAAAGATAACATTTTTGTCGCCTGGAAAGTCGGCGAGCCCGTTACAAAGATGCAGTACATCCGTAAAAGTGTATTGCAATATGAGAAGGAATGGCTGAACGGATTGACTTGGAAGTCATGGCTGATGAATCAAAACAATGAAGCAGCCGGAACGCTCCAGTACATTAAACGCGACGAGACCGGCAAATTATACCTGCTGAAAGATTTTACGACATCCGAGATCGGAACACAGTTGCGCTTCGCTCCGGGTGAACGGTCTTATAACGGACGCTCGGGTAAAGAATCTGTATTCAACCTGTCTAAGGATGCCCCGGTCTTCAAACTCTCCCACCAGTTGGGCATTAAAGGCGTATTAGGAGGTGACTACAATTATAACCATACGGAGATCAGCGCCGAAAAGCGTATCTGGTTGTCTTCATTCGGACATATCGATGCGCAATTGAAAGCCGGAAAGGTTTGGGATAAAGTTCCTTTCCCTCTGCTGGTCCTACCCAACACAAACCAGTCCGTTACAATCCAGCCGGAAGCGTTCCACATGATGAGTGCCTTGGAGTTTGTCACCGACCAATATGTATCCTTTAATGCGACTTACTACCTGAAGGGTTGGATACTAAACCGCATTCCGGGAATTAAGTGGCTGCGTCTGCGCGAAGTGGTTTCCTTTAATATGATATACGGCGGGTTGACGGATAAAAACAATCCGACTTTGACTCCGGGACTCTTCCTGCTGCCGGAAGGAACACAGCCATTAGGCAATACGCCTTATATGGAATGTAGCGTCGGTCTGGAAAACATATTCAAGATATTGCGCATCGATTATTATAGACGACTGACTTACCTGAATCACCCGGATATCAAAAAGGGAGGTATCAGGATTGCGCTACGATTCACGTTCTAATATTACGGTTGCAATGACAGATCAAAATAGTTCCCGACTCCATCACGCCCCAAACCCGTGGGCATTGACGCCACTGGCCGTTTTCCTGTTGTCCTACCTGGTTGTTTCCATTATTGCCGGAGATTTCTACAAGATGCCCATTACAGTGGCGTTTGTGGTTGCTTCGGTTGTTGCCATAGCTATTTCCAAAGGGGGAAAACTAAGTAACCGGATCGAACAATTTTGCCGGGGAGCCGCTAACAGTAACATCATGCTGATGGTGCTGATCTTCATCCTTGCCGGAGCCTTCGCGCAAACGGCAAAGGCGATGGGGGCTGTCGATGCCACCGTAAACTTGGCTATGTCTATTCTGCCCGGCAATTTATTGGCAGCAGGCATCTTTTTAGCAGCTTGTTTTATTTCGATTTCAGTCGGGACTTCAGTCGGAACAATTGTCGCTTTGGCCCCCGTCGCTGTCGGGATTGCGGATAAAACCGGAATGCCCGATGCGCTCATGCTGGGTGTAGTCGTGAGCGGGGCTATGTTTGGTGACAACTTATCCTTCATCTCAGATACGACTATTGTTGCAACCCGGACACAGGGCTGCAACATGAACGATAAGTTTAAGGTAAATATCCGTATCGCTCTTCCTATCGCAATCCTGACAGGTATTATATATGTATTGATCGGTAGCGGGATAGACAGTACATACGAAACGGGACCTATTGAGTGGATCAAGGTTCTGCCCTATCTGGTGGTTTTGGTAACAGCAATTTGCGGTGTAAATGTAATGATGGTTCTGATAATCGGAATTATCCTTTCCGGCGTTGTCGGACTGATTACCGGAGGTTTTGATATTTGGGGATGGAATGCTTCGATGGGGCTTGGTATTACCAATATGGGTGAACTGATTATCGTCACTTTGCTGGCCGGAGGAATGCTGGAAATGATACGGTATAATGGTGGGATCGATTGGATTATTTTAAAGCTGACTTCCCATATCCGTTCCTCAAAAGGTGCAGAAGTAAGTATTGCCGCTTTAATCAGTTTCGCCAATCTTTGCACTGCAAACAATACCATCGCTTTGATTATGGCAGGCCCGATAGCCAAAGACATCGCAGACCGTTTCAAAATAGATCCGAGACGCAGCGCAAGCCTACTGGACATTTTCTCCTGCTTTGTACAAGGTATTATTCCGTACGGAGCACAGTTACTGATGGCAGCAGGCTTAGGACACGTCTCTCCTATCGAGATAATGCAATATCTCTATTATCCTTATTTATTGGGGGCCGGCGCGTTATTGGCAATCGCGTTCAACTATCCCCGGAAATTCACGATTCGGCCTTCGACGACTCCGGATTAGCCACAAGCAAAGCGGCTGCGACTTCTTCCGCGATCTCCTCGTCCTTAAGGTTTTTCAGGATTGTCAAGCCAAAATCGAACACAAAACCGGGCCCTTTACAGGTTATGATATTTTCGTCTTGTTCCACCCCGTTCTCTGTCGGTATAGCTCCGACCATAGTCGGTTCGAAATAAGGGAAACAGGTCGCTTTACGTCCTTTCAGCAATCCTAATCCGCCTAATACCATCGGCCCGGCACAGATAGCAGCCAAAAGCTTTCCTTCCTCATATTTCTGCATGACCAGTTCTTTCAACCGCGTACAGGTATTCAAATGATTACTGCCGGGTATCCCACCCGGTAATACCAACGCATCCGCCGCACTAAAGTCCGCATCTTCAAACAAGTAGTCGGCCACTACCGGTATATTATGGGCGCCCATAACCTTCAGTTCTCCCATAATCGATACCGTAGAAACCCGGACACCGCCCCGACGTAAGATATCCGTCGTACCTAAAGCTTCAATCTCTTCAAATCCTGTAGCCAGGAATAAAAATACATTTTTCATACCTCTATCTTATTTAAATAATACTTAATCTTATGTTTCAGCATCGGAATATCTACCGGTTTGGTCAGATAATCGGTAAAATCATATTCCATTGCCTGCTCTTTTTCCTGTTTAAACGCAAAAGCCGTCAAAGCAAGGATCGGTACGCTTGCCGATAATGCCCGGATCTCTTTTGTTGCGGCATAGCCATCCATCACCGGCATTTTAATATCCATCAGGATTATATCCGGATTATATTTGCGGAACATTTCCACGGCCTGCTTTCCGTCTACGGCATGCAATAGCCGGTATTTCCCTTTGAGAATCGCCTGCAATAATAAATAGTTTTCCAGCACATCTTCTGCTATCAATATCGTATATTGCCCCGGCAGCGCATCAAGTACAGCGTCTTTTGCAAAAACGATATCCTCATTTCCTTCGGTGTCGAGTTTTTCCTCTTCGTTGTCTATAGGAAGTGTGAACCAGAAAGTGGAACCTTTACCCGGTTCAGACTCAACGCCGATTTCGCCACCTAATTTCTCCACGATCATTTTGCAGATCGACAGTCCCAAACCTGTCCCCTGGCGGAAGCTGTCCAGTTTGACAAAACGTTCAAATACCGTTGACAGCTTATCGGAGTCAATCCCGACACCGGTATCGGTAACGGATAAGCGGACACACTCTTTTTCGACTTTGTAAGACAAGGAAATGAAACCGTAAGTCGTGCATTTGATCGCATTGGACATCAGATTGTTTAGCACTTGTTCTATCCGTTGTGCATCTGTAAATACCCGGATAGAAGGCAAAAGGCTTTCATTGAACAACAAAGCAACATCCGATGTCATTTTCAGAGATTGGCTTACATATATATTATGGCAAACATCTTTCAAATCCACCCACGATTTGTTGTAATTAAGCGTACCCGATTCTATTTTCGCAAAATCGAGCATATCGTTGATCAGCTGCAACAACTGTTCACTGCTGTTACTGATAATGGACAGGTATTCCTGTGCCTCGCTGGCATTGTCCGTCTCCGTAATCAGATGGGAGAATCCGACGATTGCATTCAACGGAGTCCGGATTTCATGGCTCATATTCGCAATAAAAGCGTTTTTCATTTTATCTGCTTCTTGCGCTTTGATCAAGTTCAGCTCATTCTCCCGTTGTTCGGTAATATCCCACATCATCGTTAAAATCAACGGAGAAGCCTCCGGGTCCGGATTGGTAATCAGCAAACGGATATTATTCACGATACGGATTCCGCCATCCGGTTTTTCATATTCCACCATATATTTTTCCAGTCGCCCGTTTTTGATGGTCGAATAGTCTTCCGTACGCATTTCATGCGCCCGGCGGGAATCAGGAAACAATTCAAAATCGGTCTTTCCGATTATATCATCAGCTTTAACTCCAGTGAATTGTTCCGCCGCCTGATTAAAGTAGATATATTTGAAACCGGCAAAAATATCCTTTACCGATATTGCCACAAAAATATTGGACAAGATCGTATTCATAAGAATATTCAAAAAATTCAACTTTCTTTGATTAAGAAGGTTTTCATCTTGTATTTCAGACTTTTGTTGATTTTCGTAAAACGTCATCCCGGCTTCCAGCACTTCAATGCGATGGATCAGTTCTTCTTTCGAGAAATCGCTATATTTACTCATTTGTGAAATTATTTAAGGGTCACAACTCTTACATTACCTAACTTGACAAATGTACTAAAAATATTTCAGCTAACAATCCTAAAAAAATTTCCTCTTCCATATTTTCGACCAGAAATATACAATCTATCCAAAATAAAAGATACATTTGCAGTCTAATTTCATGAATTAAACACATAATAATACGAAAAACGATGGAATATTGGCAGAAAGATATTGAAACCATGAGTCGCAAAGATCTGGAAAAGCTACAGTTGGAGCGATTAAAAAAGACAATAGAATTAGCCGGAAATTCTCCTTTCTACAGTAAAGTATTCAAAGAAAACGGCATAACAGCCGATAGTATTCAATCCTTGGATGATTTGCAAAAGATCCCTTTTACGACGAAAGACGATCTCCGCAACAATTACCCCTATGGAATGGCTGCCATACCTATTAAAGACTGCGTACGTATCCACTCGTCCAGCGGAACGACCGGTAACCCGACTGTCGTGTTGCACTCGGCAAAAGACCTCGATCAATGGGCAAATCAGGTTGCACGCTGTATGTATATGGTCGGCATACGCGACACCGATGTTTTCCAGAACACATCCGGCTACGGTATGTTTACCGGCGGCTTGGGATTCCAGTACGGAGCTGAAAAATTAGGTTGCCTGACAGTGCCTGCCGCAGCCGGGAATACCAAACGGCAGATTAAGTTTATTACGGATTTCGGAACGACCTGCCTCCATATCATCCCCAGCTATGCGACCCGTCTGGCGGAAGTGATGTATGAAATAGGTCTCGATCCCCGCCGTGATACCAAGTTGCATACCGTTTGTATCGGTGCCGAACCTCACTCGGAAGAGCAACGCCGCCGCATCGAACAGCTGTTAGGCGTAAAAGCATATAACTGTTTCGGAATGTCGGAAATGAACGGTCCGGGTGTCGCATTCGAATGTACGGAACAAAACGGGCTTCATATCTGGGAAGACAACGTAATCGTGGAGATTGTCGATCCGGTCACTTTGCAGCCGGTAAAAGAAGGCGAAGTCGGAGAAATGGTCCTGACCACTATCAACCGGGAAGCCATGCCCTTGTTCCGCTACCGTACACGCGACCTCACCTGCTTCTTGCCGGGAGACTGTCCTTGCGGACGTACACACAGACGGTTAGCACGTTTCAAAGGCCGCAGCGACGACATGATCATCCTGAAAGGTGTCAACCTCTTCCCGATCCAGATAGAAAAAATATTGATGCAGTTCAAGGAACTGGGCAGCAACTACCTGATCACGATCGAAACGGTAGGAAACAACGACGAAATGCTGATCGAAGTAGAATTGAGCGATCTCTTTACCGACGATTACAGCGTGCTGCAACGTTTGGCAAAAGACGTTACCCGTCAGTTGAAAGACGAGTTGCTGCTGACTCCCCACCTGAAACTTGTGGCCAAAGGCTCCCTGCCGGTACAGGAAGGAAAGGCAGTCCGTGTAAAAGACTTACGCAAACTTTGCTAAAGATTCAAAATTCATAACTCATAATTCATAATTCAAAATGACAGTCAATCAGATTTCTATTTTCCTGGAAAATAAATATGGCAAGCTCAGTGAAATCCTCGCAATGCTGGCCGAAGAAAAGATACGGATTATTGCTGCTACCGTTGCCGACACATCCGAATACGGTATCCTGCGCATTATCGTCAGCGACCCGCAAGAAGCGTACAAAATCCTGAAAAGTAATAACGTCAGTGCAAACCTGACCGACGTACTGGCAATCGTCACCGATTCCTGTGCAGGCAGCTTTGCACAGACATTGTCCTGCTTCACAAAAGCCGGATTGAGCATTGAATACATGTATTGTTTCTCCGTCAAAGAGAAATCGATCCTGATCCTGCGCACAAACAACCGGGAAGCAGCCCGCGAAGTGATCCGCCGCCAGAATCTGGAATATATTTGCGAAAGCGATTTGATTAAACTATAAAACAACTCTACATGTTCGGAATTAGCGACCCTGGCATCTGGCTTGCCTATCTGTTAGCCTTGATATGCCTGTTCTATTCCATTTGGTTTGGCGTAACCCATTGGAATAAAGGCGACGAAGACAGTACTAACTCACAAGAGCCGGAAAAATGAATACACTGACTTTAGGTATCGTAGTAATCATCTATATGTTTATCCTGGCATGGCTGGGATACATCGGATATAAACAGACGAAAAATGCCAGCGACTATTTGCTGGGGGGACGGAAAGTAAACCCCATCATTATGGCCCTTTCCTATGGGGCGACATTTATCTCCGCATCCGCCATTGTCGGCTTCGGGGGTGTTGCCGCCACATTCGGTATGGGAATCCAATGGCTGTGTTTGTTGAATATGTTTATGGGCGTTGTCATCGCTTTTATCGTCTTCGGGCGTAACACCCGCAAATTAGGCGAGAAGTATAATGCCCGTACTTTCCCGCAACTATTGGGAGCTCATTATAAGTCGCGCTCCATACAGGTTTTTATCGCAGCCGTCATCTTTATCGGTATGCCGCTCTATGCAGCAGTCGTGATGAAGGGAGGTGCCGTGTTTATCGAACAGATGTTCCATATAGACCTGCATCTGGCCTTGCTGATCTTCACTCTTATTGTTGCCGCCTATGTGATCACGGGAGGTATCAAAGGTGTGCTGTACACGGATGCCCTGCAGGCGGTCATCATGTTTGCCTGTATGCTGTTCCTCCTTTTCTGGTTCTACCGGGTGATGGATATGGGTTTCATCGAAGCCAACCATAAGCTGACGGAGATAGCTCCGCTGGTTCCGGAACGCTTTAAAGAATTGGGGCATCAGGGATGGACGGCAATGCCGGTAACCGGATCTCCACAGTGGTACACGCTGGTGACTTCTCTCATTTTGGGTGTCGGTATCGGTTGCCTGGCGCAACCCCAGTTGGTGGTACGCTTTATGATGGTGGAAAGCACCAAGCAGTTGAACCGGGGCGTCTTGATCGGCTGTGTCTTCCTGATTGTAACAGTTGGAGCCATTTATCATGTCGGTGCCCTGTCGAACCTGTTTTTCCTGAAAACGGAAGGCGTGGTTGCTTCCGAAGCGATCAAGGATATGGACAAAATTATCCCGCTGTTTATCGGCCGGGCGATGCCGGAATGGTTCAGCGCCGTGTTTATGTTGTGTATCCTGTCGGCAAGTATGTCCACGCTCAGTGCGCAGTTCCATACAATGGGAGCCTCTTTCGGCGCCGATATTTTCCCCGGGTTGGGACATAAGAAGAGCAACACGAACTCGACAATGGGCGTACGTATCGGCGTGCTTTGTGCCATTTTGGTCAGTTACATTATCTGTTATACGCTGAGTGCAGGTATTATCGCACGCGGAACAGCCCTGTTCATGGGGGTTTGTGCCGTTACTTTCCTTCCCGCCTACTTCTGTTCCCTTTTCTGGAAGAAAGCGACCAAGGAAGGAGCGCTTGCCAGTTTATGGACAGGGGCGTTGGCAAGTCTTTTTGCGATGTTGTTCCTTCATAAAGCGGAAGCAGGTGCAGTCGGCCTCTGCAAAATGTTATGTGGCCGGGATGTCTTGATCGATGTTTATCCCTGGTTTGCTATCGATCCGATCCTGTTTGCATTGCCGTTATCAGTTCTTGCAATGGTTTTGGTAAGCCTGATGACGTATAAAAAACAAGCAGTTTAAAGATATTAGCTTTTATTAAAAGCGAAAGAACAAAATTTAATACATTATCTATTGACAGCTACAGGAATACCCGTATATTTGCACTGTGGTTTTTTCATAATAGTATTAGATTTAAGGTTAACAAAGTTGGTTAGGGGTTGTCGTGAGACAGCCTTTAATTTTTTATATACATTCCTTCCTGCAAATCCAGCGTTTTTGTTTAAGTTTGCGTAAATTTTGAAGCGATGACATTTCTCAGATGCCTTTGTTTGCTATTTATTTTATGCTGTTGCAACAGTCCGAAGAAAGAAGCCGAAGCGATACGCGTCTCCGTCCTTCGCGGCCCGTCTGCCATTGCTTTTGCCGAATGGATGGGTAATGCGCCGGAAATTGACGGCAAGCCGGTTCTTGTACGGCTGGTCGATTCTCCTGACTTGATGCAGGCTGAAATGATTAAGGGAGAAGCCGATATCGCCGTACTGCCTATGATCAGCGCCGCCAACCTGTATAATAAAGGTGTACAATACCATTTGGCCGGATGTCCGATATGGGGCACTCTCTACTTGGTCGGCAAACCCACCAAAGAAACTTCCGAAGGGGGTAAGCCCGTTTTGCATATATTCGGTGCAGGAACTACGCCGGATATCCTCACACGTTATTATCTCGACAGGCATAAACTCGATTATTCCCGAAACTACACATTCACGACTGCACGCGAAGTGATGCAAGGACTGCTGGCCGGAAAGGTGGACAACGCCGTCTTGGGGGAGCCATTCCTGAGTATGGCTTTGCGTAAGGACAGCACGCTGCAAATCCTGGCAGACCTTAACAGGCCGGATTCCGCCTTTTCCGGATTCGCCCAGACAGCGGTACTCTATGCACCTGCCCTAAAAGAAAAACAGGCTGAAATGGACAGCCTGCTCCGATCTTCCTGCCGTTTTGCAACCGGGCATCCGGAACAGGCGATCTGCATACTGGAAACGGAAGGTGTCTTTGCACCGGGAATGCTGACTCCCGAAAGCGTTGAACGGTGTAAGATCGATTATAAGCCTGCCTCCGAAGCAAAAGAAAACATAGTCCGTTTCTTACAATTGATAGAAGAATATGAACCGAAAGCCCTCGGCGGGAAACTCCCGGACGAAGGCTTCTATAAATAGCCGGATCATGAAGAAAAGCGTCTTTACACTCATATCGATCGGCCTTTTATTGCTCGCCTGGCAACTGCTGGCAATGCTTGTCGGCTTGCCGGACCTGGTGCCGTCCGTGCCCCGCCTGTTGGAGACACTCGTTACGCTTTTCACATCCGGATCGTTCTATCAGTCTGTTGCAGCCACTCTGCTACGGGGCATTACAGGCATGCTAATCTCTTTGATCGCTGCTACGGGAATCGCTTTCCTGTTCAATAAGCGGGAATGGATATACGAGTTGTTCCGTCCCTTGCTGGCAATTATGCGGTCCGTTCCGGTTATCTCCTTTATCCTTCTGGCATTGATTTTCCTCCGTCAGGAAAGCATTCCCCTGATGATTGCTTTCCTGACCATGTTTCCGCTCCTTACGGAAAACCTGACAAAAGGAATCCGCAACCAGCGGAAAGAACTTTCAATCATGGCCCGCCAATTCCGGATCGGACGGTGGAACAAGTTGACGCAAGTCATCTATCCACAATTGAAACCATTCCTGTATAGCGGCCTCGCTTCTGCATCCGGCTTCGGCTGGCGTGCCATTATCATGGGAGAAGTATTGGCGCAGTGTAATCCGGGTATCGGAGGGGAGATGAAACAGGCACAAGTCTTCATTGCAGTTCCCGAACTGATGGCGTGGACGATTGTAGCGATACTGATCAGTTATCTTTTTGATAAAGGGATCAGTTGGTTGGGGAAACAGCAATTTCCTATATATTATAACAAACATACCTCCGAATTGCTGGCACCAAAGGGTTATTGCGAAATCCGGATGGACAATGTTTCATTCCAATACGACACACAGACTGTGTTGTCCCATTTCAGCTATACCTTTGAGAAAGGTGTTATCTACGGAATCACAGCACCTTCCGGAACCGGCAAGACAACATTGCTCAACCTTGCCGGCAACATTTTGCAACCGACACAAGGAGAGATCGAAAAGGCCTGTAAAGGAGGAATAGCCTGCGTATTCCAAGAACCGGAACTGCTTGACCAACTGACAATAACAGAAAACATCGCTTTCCCTTTAGCGGCTCATTTAAAGAAAGAGGCCGCTTTGCAACAAGCTGTTTCCTTACTAAAGGAGATGGAATTAGAGGGGCTGGAAAACCGTTTTCCGTATGAATTGAGTTTCGGGCAGCAACAACGGGTTGCAATCGCCCGCGCCCTCGCCTATCCTTCCCCGCTCCTGCTGATGGACGAACCGTTCAAAGGATTGGACGAAGCCTTGTGCAGCCGGATTATCGGACGTATTCGCCAGCGGCAGGCCATAAGCGGTCAAACGGTTCTTTTCTCCTCCCATAATCCGGAAGAATTGCGATTATTGGCTGACCGGATCATCCGGCTGAACCAGCCGGATTAGGAAACTTTTATCGGCGTGCAGGGAATCGCAAACCAGAAGGTAGACCCTTTTCCTACTTCCGACTCGACGCCTATTTCCCCTTTTAGCATCGAAATAATGGTTTTGCAGATGGAAAGCCCGAGCCCTGTTCCCTGTTTAAACATATCCAATTTGACAAAGCGGTCAAAGACAGACGACAGATGTTCTTTCGCGATACCGGTTCCCGTATCTGTGACATACGCATAAATTCCCGTTTCCGTAATTCTATATCCGAAACGGATGGAACCGGAAGAGGTAAACTTTATCGCATTAGACAGGAAATTGGTAATCACCTGCGTTAACCGCGTCTTTTCCGATTCGATATAATAATCATTGCCATCGGTCTCGAAACAGACCTTCACACCCGTTTCGGCCCGAAGGGAAAAGGCCCGCTCCTGCGGTTGGAATATCTCATTCAGACGGAAAGTAGTGTACACGAACTCCAACTTGCCGGATTCGATCTTGGAGATGTCCAGAATATCTCCGATCAGCTGCAACAGAAACTCGTTGCTCGACTGGATAATCTGCAGATACTCCTGCTTCTCTTCTTCCGTATCGGCCTGTGCCAGCAGAGTAGAGAAACCTACGATCGCATTCAACGGCGTACGGATTTCATGGCTCATATTCGCGATAAAGGCCGATTTCATCCGGTCGCTTTCCTCTGCCAGATGTTTGGCCCGGACATCTTCCTCATGTTGCTTGTCCACCGTAATATCGCGCAGAATACCAATTGCTTTGGATGGCTTGCCGTCCTTGTCATATTCATAGACTTCCCCTATCTTTTCCAGCCACACATATTCGTCAGAGAAATAATGGCAACGGAAACTCAGGCGGAGCGAATCGGTTTCTCCCCGTGCAAAAGCATTCACCACATCCCGGTACATTTGTTGCTCATCCGGATGTATCTTTTCAGTAAAGCTTTCGTGGGTAATAAACGTATGAATAATCTCTCCGTCTTTGGCAAAAGAGAGCTCGGCTGTCTCATTGATCACATCCCAAATCCAGGGATATATCTTCCCGGCCTGACAGGAAAGGGCCAGACGCTTGTTGTTTTCCTGCTGCTCCTCTTCGATCTGTTGCTGACGGGTGATATCCCAGGACATTCCCAACAAATAAGGGTCTTTTCCTTCACGGGGAACCAACATCTTCATCGTATCGATCGAGCGAAGGACACCTTCCCTGTCTATCATTTGCTCAACAAACCGCTGTGTTTTCCGGCTTTTCAACACATCCAGATCCTTATCCCGGAAAGCCTGTGCCACTACGGGATCGTTAAATAGTTCAAAATCAGTTTTTCCGACAATATCTCCGTGATACTGCCCAAATAACTGTTCCATCATCGGACTGGCATAAACATAGCGGAAATCATTACCCGTATCCTTCACAAAGAGATACATCGGAACGGAACTAACGATATTTGAAAGCAAACCGGATAAATCCTTATATTCTTGTTCTAATACTTTTTCATCAGGAAAGACTGACATCATACATGCAAAATTTTATGATATAAGAAAAACATTCGAGTGACAAATGTCTTGAAAATAAACGTCACTTGCAAATATTTCGAGAAAGAACTCGTGAGCGGAAGCTAAATAAACGCCAAACTATTATCTTTGCGACTTAAACATAAAGATTTTAAAAGCTATATGATCACATCATTCCATGCACTCATCTCACGCATCCTGAACATCCCCGCCGGACAGGTGGAGCGAACCATCGGATTGCTGAACGAAGGTGCAACCATCCCTTTCATCAGTCGTTACCGGAAAGAAGTAACCGGAGGACTGGATGAAGTACAGATCGGGAATATCAAGGACCAGCTGGATAAGCTGACCGAGCTGAAAAAGAGAAAAGAGACGATCCTCTCCTCTATAGAAGAACAAGGGAAGCTGACCCCCGAACTGAAAAAGCGTATCGAGGACTCGTGGGACAGTACGGAAATAGAAGACATCTACCTTCCCTATAAACCCAAGCGCGTCACTAAGGCGGAGATAGCCCGCAAGAAAGGTCTCGAACCGCTTGCCAAGGTCGTGATGATGCAAAACGAACCGAACCTGCTCGCACGGGTAAAAGCATTCATAAAGGGAGAAGTAAAAAACGCCGAGGAAGCCTTGCAGGGAGCCCGCGATATCATTGCCGAATGGGTGAACGAGAACGAAGAAGCCCGTAACGCCGTACGTAATTCCTTTTCACACACAGCAATCATCACCTCCAAAGTGATCAAAGGAAAAGAGGAAGAAGGCGCCAAATATCGTGATTACTTCGACTTCAGCGAACCGTTGAACCGGGCCAGTTCGCACCGTCTGCTGGCACTTCGGCGGGGAGAGGCCGAAGGCATCCTGCGTGTCGGCATCTCACCGGATACGGATAACTGCCTGGACCGCCTGAAACGCCGTTTCGTACGGGGACGGAATGAAGCCTCCGAACAGGTAGCGACCGCCGTCGATGACTCGTTCAAACGTCTTCTGAAGCCTTCCATCGAAACCGAGTTTGCCAATCTCAGCAAGGCGAAAGCCGACGAAGAAGCGATCCGCGTATTTGCCGAGAACCTGCGCCAACTGTTGCTGGCTCCCCCATTGGGACAAAAGCGCGTGTTGGGAGTCGATCCCGGTTACCGGACCGGCTGTAAGCTGGTCTGTCTCGACGCACAAGGGGCGTTGCTGCACAACGAAGCCATCTATCCGCATCCGCCCCAGAACGAAAAAGGTAAGGCTGCAGCAAAAGTAGCCCAGCTGGTTTCGACCTATGCCATCGACGCAATTGCTATCGGCAACGGGACGGCAAGCCGCGAGACGGAACAGTTCATTACCAACATCCGTTACGACCGCAAGGTGCAGGTGTTCGTTGTCAGCGAAAATGGCGCCTCCATCTATTCGGCGTCCAAGATAGCCCGCGACGAGTTTCCGCAATACGACGTGACGGTTCGTGGAGCCGTCAGTATCGGCCGCCGCCTGATGGATCCGCTTGCCGAATTGGTTAAGATCGATCCGAAAAGCATCGGCGTAGGCCAATACCAACACGACGTCGAACAAGGCGCGCTGAAAAAGAGCCTCGACCAGACCGTCGAAAGCTGCGTGAACCTGGTCGGCGTCAATGTCAATACGGCCAGTAAGCATCTGCTCACTTATATCTCCGGCCTCGGTCCAACGCTGGCGCAGAACATCGTGGATTACCGTACCGAGCACGGTCCTTTCCAATCCCGCCGCGAACTGATGAAAGTTCCCCGTATGGGTGAAAAGGCATTCGAACAGAGCGCCGGTTTCCTCCGTATTCAGGAAGGTAAGAATCCGCTGGATAATTCGGCTGTACACCCGGAAAGTTATCCGATCGTGGAACAGATGGCAAAAGATCTGAAATGCACGGTTGCCGAACTGATCTCCAACAAGGAGTTGAAGAAGAAGCTCGACCTGAAGAAATACGTTACGGACAAAGTCGGTATGCCGACACTGCTCGACATCATGGAAGAGCTTGACAAACCGGGACGCGATCCCCGCCAGGCCATCCAAGTATTCTCTTTCGACCCGACGGTCAAGACGATCGAAGACCTGAAAGAGGGACAAGTCTTGCCGGGTATCGTCACGAACATCACAAACTTCGGATGTTTCGTCGATGTGGGTATAAAGGAAAACGGGTTGGTGCACATCTCCGAGTTAGCGGACCGTTTCGTCAGTGATCCGACCCAGGTCGTCTCGATCCACCAGCATGTGAAAGTAAAGGTTTTAAGCGTTGATCTCGTCCGTAAGCGGGTTCAACTTTCTATGAAAGGAATATAAACAATGAAAATTAACAAGACAAACGTAGCACGCCTGCTGGATAAGGCCAAAGTAGCCTACCAGCTGGTCCCCTACGAAGTAGATGAAAACGATCTGAGCGCAACACACGTTGCCGCTCAGTTGGGCGAGAATGTAGCACAGGTTTTCAAAACGTTAATCCTGCATGGCGATAAAAACGGTTATTTCGTCTGTGTCATCCCCGGAGCCAACGAAGTCGATTTGAAGAAAGCCGCCAAAGTCTCCGGCAACAAAAGCTGCGAAATGATCCCCGTCAAGGAATTGCTCCCGCTCACCGGTTATATTCGCGGCGGCTGCTCTCCCATCGGCATGAAGAAACATTTCCCGACTTACATCCACCATACAGCCGAACAATTCGACCATATCTATGTAAGCGCCGGACAGCGAGGCTTGCAGATACAGCTTGCCCCTGCGGATTTGATCCGGGAGGCACGGGCGGAGGTGGCGGATATTATAGTTACCGATGCAAGAACGTCACCCGCTTGTTCATCAGATAATTGACAGCTCCATACACGAAAAGCCCCAGGAACTGTGCCAGGTATTCATTCAAGTCGAGCACTTCGACCATCACGAGCAGGGCAAGGAACTGGGCGAAATAGGCACAACCAAAAGCGATCAGGAACAAGGGGACCTCGCGGCGGAATTTCCCTTCGCGGGAAGTAAAGATCCAGTATTTGCTCCAGAAGAAGTTATTGATCTGGGCAATGATGTAGGCGGTGATATTCGTTGCAATATAATTGCAGTCGAATTCATCCATCATCAACCAGACTACAGCGACCGTAATCAGTGCATTCAATGTACCAATCAGCATAAACCGGACTACAGGTGTAACTTCTGCCATTTTACTTTTCTTGTTAGAAATCGAGAGGCAAATATACAGGAAATATACAAATAACCATGCAACAAGATATGAAGTATAACGATTAAACTATATATTTGTCGCTATGAAACACCTTTTATTCTGCATAATCAGCCTGTTATCTTTCCAGGCTTGTGTCCGGGAAGATGTACCTTCTTCCGGCAGCTTTGCCTTGAAGGAAGGCGACCCGTTACCCGCGTTCAGCATTGCCAACCGGCATGAAACGATATCGGTAAATGATTTGAAAGACAAAACAGCTTTGATCATTTTCTTCAGCACGATCTGTCGGGATTGCCAGCAGGCTTTTCCAAATATAAACGCCCTATATAAAGAATACGAAGACAACCCGTCCGTCCGCGTCCTCCTGATTGCCCGCGACGAAACGGAGGAACAAGTCTCGGCCTATTTCCGGAAACACAGCTATGATATGGAATTTTTCACGGACCCGGAACGGAAAGTCTACTCCCTTTTTGCCGATAACACCATTCCCCGCGTCTTCCTTGCCGACCAGACCGGCAAGATCATCCTGACACAAACAGAAAAGGTCGATGCCGGAGAAATCCGGGCGAAAGTATATTAAAACAGGTATTTCATCTATGTATTTCCCCTTTTCATCTCTTTAAAATAACAGCGTTGCCGACTTTTATAGTTTTGCAGACACATTATAAAAAAAGAGTATGAAATATTTAGTAGGAAGTTTGATTCTTGCCGTCCTGACAGGCAGCCAACCGGTAATGGCGCAGGCATTTCTGAAAGCAGAGTATATGTCTGCAACAAATTTCCGGGACGTAGACAACAATAAGACCGGAGGAAAAGGGGATGCCAAAGTCGTGCAGGCCGGTTTTAATATCCCGATCGTTGCGAAAACAGACGAGCATGATAAATTGATCTCTGCATGGGGCATTACGTGCGGAGGATCATATACCACGATGAACAACGACGGACTTGCCGCCGAAATAAACCTCTCTTCCATCCTCGATGCGCAAATCGGTCTGATGCATACGCGCCCGATCAGTGAAAAATGGTCGTTGATCGCTTCCGTCGGGATCGGGATTTATACGGATGCCGGTAAGTTCTCCAAATTCTCTTTCAAGGATCTGATGGGAAATGGAGGCGTTCTCTTTGTCTGCCATCTGAAGCCCAACCTCGATATAGGCGGAGGGATTATGCTGAACAGTACGTTTGGCTATCCGATGGTTTTCCCGGGCTTTTATATCAACTGGACACTGACGGGGCGTTATACGGTGGAAATATCCATGGTGAATGCGATCGAGATGTCGTGCGGCGTCCGGCTCAACGAGTCGTTCAACCTGAAACTGATTGCCTCTATGGATGGTATGCTTGCCTTTACGGAGCAAGACGATAAAAAGCAAATGTTCACCCAACAATATATCGTAGCCGGGCTTCAACCGGAGTTTGTATTGGGCAAAAACCTGACGCTCCCTGTTACGCTCGGCATCTCCCCTTACCGGACAGCGTTCTATACAGACCGTACCTTAAAGGCCTTCTTCAAGGATACGGGAAAAGATTTCGATCCGCATTTTTCGCTTTCCCCTTATATTAGTGCGGCAATTAAGTACGGGTTCTAAGAAAAATAACCATCTTTATCGGATATAAGATAAAACAAATATGCAGACAAGACAGAACATCTCGGACGATATGCTTATGAATTTCCTGATGGCTCCACGCTACAGGATATACAGGCATCTTATCCTGATTTTCTTCGTAATGATGATCTCGATCAATCTGGCGCATTTCACATTTTATGAAGACAACGTCTTTTTCCGCCGCGCCATCCTGCTTGAAAGCGCCGGTTCCCTCATGCTCTTTCTTGCGGCGATCTACCTGAATATATATGTGCTGATCCCCCGGTTGATGCTGAAGAAAAAGTACGGACTATACGGGCTGGCACTTTTCTTAGTGGTTTCTTTCCTGATACTGACCGCATTTCTATACGATTATTGTACCTATAAATCATACGGAGTGGAGTTTGGGCAATATTCGTATTTCTATAAGAACCGTTTCTTTCCATTGGAAATCGTGTCGAATTTTCTGCTATTTATGATTTGCTGCATCGGTCCTTCGATGATCACATTGCTTCGCCACTGGCTCGACTACGGGCAACGGGCAAGCGAGTTGAAAAAAGAAAAGCTCCATTCGGAATTAGAACGGTTGAAGAACCAGGTCAGCCCGCAGTTTCTGCTGAATATGCTATCCAAGGCAACGGAATTGGCTGTCGTAGACCCACGACAAACATCCGCTATCCTCGTCCAGTTGGGAAAACTGCTCCGCTATCAGCTCTACGACAGCAGCCGGGAAAAGGTATTCCTTTCGGCCGACCTCTCTTTTTTAGAAAACTTCCTGAATCTGGAAAAGATGCTGAACCCGATGCTGCGTTTTACGATCACAAAAGAAGGACCGGTCAATTATTTGTTGGTTCCGCCCCTGCTTTTTATCCCGTTCGTCGAATATTTCATCTATCAGAGCGAACGGATAGAGAAAGAATACTACATCCATCTGGCCTTCCGGGTGGAAAAAGGAGAACTCATCTTCAGTTGTGCCAGTTCCGTCCGGCATCATGATGTTTCCAAGCTCGACAATATCCGTCGCCGGTTAGAACTGTTATACGAAACATACTCCTTAGAAGAAGTACAAGGCGATACGGAAAACAGGATTAATATGCACTTAACTCTAAGCCGATGAATGCAATCGTAGAACTTCTGATCAGCCGTAAATACCATATCCTCCGCCATTCTTTACTGTTGGCAGTGAGCCTTATTATGGCAATTGCAAATTTCTATAACGAATATCCATTCGGAGACCATCCCATAGTCGGCTCTCTTTTGATGGCGGTATTTTTGATACCGATCTATGCAAACGTGTATATATTGGTTCCGCGCTTGCTGTTCAGGAACCGGTTCTTTTCCTATCTGATGATGATGGCGGCAGTAGTTTTTATGACCATCCTGTTGGTTATATGCCTGCAATTGATTTCGAACAATGATCTTCAAAAGAATTTACAGGAAGCGGATTGGTCGATTATTATTCTGAACTTCTTTTCTTCGGTCTTTTCGCTGGCGTTGACGATTGCCGGTACGACTTCCATTCTGCTTTTCCAGCATTGGGTCATTTATGAACAGGAGATACGGGAGCTGGAAGAAACCACGATGCAGTCGGAACTGGAACAACTGAAGAACCAGATCAACCCGCATTTTCTCTTCAATATGTTGAACAATGCCAATGTGCTGACGCAGGAAAATCCGGAAGAGGCGGCAAAGGTGCTTCGCAAGCTGAATGAACTGCTAAAATATCAGCTGAACGACCGCAACGCAGTGTCCGTCCGGCTGGAAGATGAGATTCATTTCCTAACCGATTTCCTCAATCTGGAAAAGTTGAGACGGGATAACTTCAATTTTATTATCACCCGCGAAGGTCCGGTCGAAGAAGTCTCGCTCCCTCCGCTCCTGCTGATACCTTTTGTGGAGAACGCGGTGAAGCACAATAATGATAACTGCAATCTCTCGTATGTCCATCTCCTTTTTAGGGTGGAAAGAGGATGCCTGCAGTTTATATGCGTCAATTCAAAGCCCACTTTCAGTCAGGAGGAAAAACGGGACGGAGGCTTAGGGCTTGCCAATATCAAACGGCGCCTGCAACTCCTGTATGGGAAGGACCATACGCTGCGTATAGAAGAAAACAAGATAACATATACAATCGATTTACAAATAAAATTATGAATTGCATTATAGTAGATGATGAACCGTTAGGCCGCAAAGCTATCGAATTACTGATACAGGAAACACCTGCACTGCATCCGGCAGGCAGCTTCGGCGACGCAGCCACAGCCGGGCTGTTCCTGCAACAACATCCGGTCGACCTGGTCTTTCTGGATATTAAGATGCCGGGTATCAACGGACTGGATTTTGCCCGTACCATCCACCGCAACACGCTGGTGATCTTCACGACCGCCTACGTCGAATATGCGTTGGATAGTTATGAAGTGGATGCCATCGACTACCTCGTCAAACCGATCGAACAGGAACGTTTCCGGAAGGCGGTGGAAAAGGCCATTGTCTATCATCGCCTGCTGACAGTGGAGACGCCAAGCAGCAGTATCGAATCGGTGATAGACGACTGTATGTTCGTGAAAGCCGAACGGCGCTTCTTCAAAATCTTCTTCCGGAACATTCTTTTCGTTGAAGGGCTGAAAGATTATGTCGTGATACAGACTGTCGACCAACGCATCATTACCCGGATGAATCTGAAGTCGATCAACGAGCTGCTCCCGCATAACACCTTTCTGAGGATAAACAAGTCTTATATCGTCAACACGACGCATATCGAGTCGTTCGACAATAATGATGTCTTTATCAGAAAATACGAAATTGCGATCGGAAACAGTTACCGGGAGGCGTTTATAGAAGAATACATAAAAAAGAACGGCATCAATCTCTTGTAATGCCGTTCCTTCTTAAAGATTAATTTTTATAGCATCAATACCATGACGGGATATGTCTAAAGTAAGTTTTAATGCTTTAGCATGTCATTGCGGGATGTGTCAAAAGTAAGTCCTAACGCTTTAGCGTGTCATTGCGGGCTTGACCCGCAACCTCATACTAATCATTGTAAACCAGTTTAGTATGAGATGGCGGGTCAAGCCCGCCAGGACACAGACGCTATAAATGAAACTTTAACATACGGTCGTACATACAGCGTTTACCTTTCGGCAATCGGCGTATAAGTCTGCTCTTCGAGTACATTCTTGTAGGCCGGGCGGATGATGCGTTTTCCTTCGAAGTTCAGTTCTTCGATGCGGTGGGCGGTCCAGCCGACAATACGGGCCATAGCGAACAACGGCGTGTAAATTTCCTGTGGCAGCCCAATCATTTCATAAACGAAGCCGGAATAGAAATCGACGTTTGAGGAGACACGTTTCTTCGTTCCCTTATGCTTGGCGAAACATTCGATGGCACGTTCTTCGAGCAATTCGAGGAAGGCAAACTCTTCTTCGCGTCCTTTCTCCTTCGCCAGATCGCGTGCCAACTCTTTCAGGACGACGGCACGGGGATCGGAGATCGTATAGACGGCATGGCCGATACCGTAGATCAAGCCGGTCTTGTTATACGCATCTTTATTCAGCATCCGCATAAAATAAGTATCTATCTCGTCGATGTTCTTCCAGTCGGCGATGTTTTCCTTCAAGTGGTGGAACATATCGACTACCTGAATATTGGCGCCTCCATGCAACGGGCCTTTCAACGAGCCGATACCGGCGGCAATGGATGAATAGGTGTCCGTACCAGTGGAACTGGTCACGCGGACAGTGAAAGTCGAGTTGTTACCACCGCCGTGTTCTGCCTGCAAGACAAGCAACAGGTCCAGTGTACGTGCCTCCAGGTCGGTAAAGTCTTTCTTGAGCATATGGAGGAAGTTCTCGGCAATCGACAGGTTCTCATGCGGGTGGCGGATATGCAGCGAACGGCCCTGCTGGCTGTGACGGTAAATATTGTAGGCATAGGCGATGATGGTCGGAAAGCGCGAGATCAGCTCGATCGACTGGCGCATCAAGTTGTCGCGCGACGTGTCGTCGGGGTTCGGATCGAAAGTGTACATTTCGAGCACGCTACGTGCCAGTATGTTCATGATGTTCTGTCCTTCGAGGTCGAGGATGTTCATCTTCGTTTTCTGTTCGAGCGGCATGCTGTCGCAGATCAGTTCCCTGAAACCCGCCAACTCTTCCTTGTCGGGAAGCTTTCCGGACAGGAGCAGGTAGGCAACCTCTTCGAAACCGAAACGTTTTTCCTTGATCAGACCATGCGCGATGTCTTCCACGTCGTATCCGCGATAAAAGAGCTTTCCGGGGATTGCTTTCAAGCCGCCTTCCGGCAGACGTTCGTAGCCGACAACGTTACCTATTTTTGTCAGACCGACCAGTACACCCGTACCGTCTTCGTTACGAAGCCCGCGCTTCACATTGTATTTTGGAAACAAATCGTTGTCTATTTTGCAAGCCTCTTTGGATGCGTCAGACAGTTTGTAAATGATATATTCCTTTTTCATCGTAGTAAATTTAAATTGCATTCATATATAAAAAACTTATTGCATTATCCATAAAACACGTTTTATGGTACTTTGTCATGCGATTTAGTACTGTAAAACACGTTTTATGGTATGAAAGCATATACTTTTGCACTGTAAAACGTGTTTTATGGTATGAAAGCATATGCTTTTGCACTGTAAAACGTGTTTTATGGTATGAAAGCATATGCTTTTGCACTGTAAAACGTGTTTTACGGTA